>DDSI01000221.1 GCA_002343335.1 Bacteriovoracaceae bacterium UBA2394 | reverse complement strand
CCCACTACTGATGGAGAAGAGCCCAATAAACTTCGTTATGCTTCGTCAGATTTCGTCGCTCGTCGGTCAACGTATATCACGATACGCTTCTCTCCTCGCTCCTCATCTGTCTCGTCTAACTCGTTTCTTGAAAGAATGGACTGTTTCTGGATTCTCGCCCTGGGCTGATTTAATTTCTTTCAATCTCTCTCATCGATTTGGTCAATGTCTTCATAGCTTCCCTTTATACGTCCATTATGCTGATTGAATTTTTGAATCGCCTCTTGAATTTTTGGCAGGAGGTTCGGTTGATTTTCCAGGAGCCAATGCAAGAAGGGTCGATTCTCAACCAATACTTTAGCTAAGCGGCGCAGACTGCCTGCGCCAACCACGGTCGGAATCCAACCCACGATTTCGATATTATTTGAGGTAAATACTGATCGCGAAATGTCGTCCGGGTTCTTCAAGAATCTTTCGATGGCTCGTTCAATTGCTTCTGCAGCCCACCTGGTTTCCAAGTATTTGAGTTTTGCAATTGGGTGGTCGTCCGGTAGCCAGCTCAATGGTAAATTTTGATGATTGTAGTAGGGAAGTTGGGATGAATACCAAATTCCAGGAAGGTCTTCGGGCGCGGCAACCATCGAAAGGACACTGTAGTGTTTTCTTAACTTTCTTTGAGTGCGGTGGCTCCAATTCATAAGTACGATCGAGTCCCAAACATCTTTGAATAGCCCATTCCATCCAGCTTGTAGTGATGTAACCACCTTGAGATCGCGAATTGAACGAAAGCTCTGACCTGCGGGGCTCCCATAACGAAACTCGGAGTAGTATCCTTTACCGATGAGAAAGAGGTTGGTGATCGGGCTAAAACATTTCAAAGAGGGAATTTTTAGGGCTGAAGTTTCAGCCTGAGGCGTTTGAGCATTGATCCCATGAAAACATTCAAGACCAAGGCTCGCTATTAGACCAAATGTAAATGCGCGGAGGGCAATAGATTGGCTCATCATTTGCGACCCTAATACTCGATAACCAATAATTTGCAACAAAGGGCTCGTAGATTCGCAACGAAACGGAAGAGTGTGCAAAAGTGTTCAATAAAAATAATTTATCGAATGCTGTCTAACGCCTTCTGAAGCGCCCCTCGAACATCGTCCACATTCACGCCTGGAGCGACGATTACTTTTAGTTGAGCTTTGTCGTGATCAATTTCGAACGTCTCGCCCGCATTTAACTCGCAAGCCATCGAATCATTTCCAATCGCGAGAGTGAGAGACTCGCCGTCTTTTCCTGAATTGATTTGCACTTTCAAAAGAAGGTCGTCGTTGAGGACTTCATTCGATCGGATACGCACACTGTCGGCATCCTCTAAGGCCAAATCCAATTCAACTTTCACCTCTTCACTCGAAACCACGAAGCGGAGCTCACCCAGGGTATCTACCTTGGACTGCAATCTCACGGGAAACTGAGTGATCGAGCCGTCCTCTCGGTAAAGAGTTTTACCCCAGCGGGCAATACGGCCATTGGAATGGTAATAGGTTGAGCCATCGGTAAGGATTCGGCCGTCGGCATAGTAAAAATGCTTACCACTCTTCAGCAGTCGCTGGTCTTTATAATAGTAGAGGTTGTCTCCAGCTTTAAGAAGCCGTCCTTCCTTGTAGTAGAGCGTATCGTTATTTTTTAGAAGGCTTCCATTGGCGTAATAAAGGGCATTGCCAGTTTTGAGGAGTCGACCCCCACTGTAGTACAATGTTGCTCCCCATTTTGCGAGCGATCCATTTTTGTAATAAACGTTATCCGGGCAATTCCCGGCATGGAGCGACGCTGAACCCAATAACAAAAACGCAGCTAAGGAATAAGAAATAAGACGCATAGTAACCCCCTATTGGGATTATCCATAGCATGTCTTATTCCTTAGATGTGAAATCTAGTTGTCAGAATCACACGCTTCTTGTCCAGCGTCGTCCTTCGCCTCGATCGATCAAAAGTTTACGCCCACATAACCATGTTCCATCCAGCTTTGCTACTATTGCGTCCAGAAGTTCCAAGCGTATCTGTAAAGACCTGACCGCCGCGGCTTACAGAAATGAATATTCGAAACCCATGTACCGAAGTGTTAAGCGCGATGCATTAGGGGGCGAGATTTACTTTTCCTGCCTCTTTCAAGGCTTCAAGTTTTTGGACGATAGGTTCGATGAGCTTTTGATGAGCTTCAATAAATTCGACGCCGAAGAACACAATCTTTTCATCATTCAGTTGAATGTCTCGGGCATAGAGAAGGTTGCCTTGAATTTCGACAGGCTGAGATGTTACGCCTTCGAATTCGAAAATACTGAATACTCTTTTTACGGGGGTGAGAAAGTGTTTCGATTCCAGCGTACCGTAAAACCCACAGCCACCAATTCCTAACGTGATGACCTGTTCAAAGGTGCGATGACGATCAATTTTGGCTTTGAGTTCATTGAGCCGGTGGACGTTAAAGCGTGGAAATTTTCGACGATCATCGGACACGGGAACCCCCAAGCGATTACTTTAAAAACTTCGGAACCCTCTGATCCCTAAAAAGCAAAACTAAATCGGAATTCAATTTCCCGTGCGCAGCATCTTCCATCAGAATTTCAAACGCTTTGCTTTCAGGAACAGATTTTTTGTAAGGCCTGTCGGGCGAAGTGAGAGCATCGTAGATATCTGCAATCGCCATCATCTGACTTTCAAAGGGAATATCGAGTTGCTTCACGCCACGAGGGTATCCGGTGCCATCCAATTTCTCATGATGGGCGTGCGCAATGTCTGGAACGCGAGAGAGTCGTTTGCTCCAAGGTATTTGTCGAAGGAAACGATAGGTGTGGGTGACATGGGACTCGATAAGTTTTCGGTCTTCGGGAGTAAGGCTACCCTTCGAGATGGAAAGGTGCTTCCATTCCTCCGAGCGAAGGAGTGGGAATTTCTGCCCAAACACTTCATATTCCTTTTCTAAAAATCGGGAGAGATCTTCCAATGCTTCGCCAGCTTTCACCTTGGGTTCGTTTGCGTTGAGCACTTTTTGTAAGAACGCTTCGAATTCCAAGGCCTGTTCTGGAAAGGCGAGCTTTAAAATGGTAATTCGATGCGTAATGTCTTTAAGCTCTTCGGGATAAAGTTTTTTCTCTTTGAGTAGCACGGATTCGGGGACACCAATTTTTCCAAAATCGTGAAGAAGTGCGGCATAGCGAAGCTCTTTCAAATGTTGTTCGTCAAAATCCATTCCTCGAAATACAGGCGCAGAGGATTCCGAGACGACCTGAGCTAATCCTACCGTGAGCTGGGCGACGCGTTCGCTGTGTCCGGAGGTTACGGGATCTCGAGATTCGATAGCCGTCACGGAGGCTTGAATGAATCCTTCGAAGAGGTGTTCAATTTCTTGATAAAGAATCGCTGTTTCAAGGGCGACGGCAATATGTCCGGAGAGAGCTCGGGCAAATTCGATATCTTCATCCGTGAAAGTGACCGCGTGCGTGCTATTGAGGAGCTGAATGACGCCCACACATTCATTGGTCGTTTTCATAAGAGGAATGCAAAGTGCGCAACGGGTAACGTACCCCGTCTTTTCGTCCATAGAGCGATTGAATTTGAATCCTTCATGCTCCGGAATGTTACTGACGTCGGGAACGTGAATGACTTTTCTTCGGTAGGCACAGGCCCCGGCCATCGAGGAATTGTCGATCGGCAAAGAGAACTGAGCATGCGGCACGGCCACTTTTTCATTTTGAGCGGTGCTAAAGGAAATCGTATTCGTACTCTTATTCACAAGGTAGAGGCTGCCGCCCTCCGCGTGAGTCAGCTCTCGAATTTTAGTGAGAATCCTGCCACAAAGAACATGCACATCCTTTACATCGGAAAGCTCGAGGGCTGATTGCATGAGCAATTCACGTTTCGCACTTTCCGCGGATACTTGATGGCGGAGAATTTCGTTTTCCTGTTTGAGTTCGGCGTATCGCCGGGCTTGATCGAGGGCCCAAAGAATTTGAGATTTGGCGGAAGGGGAGTCCTGCAATTTATCAGTCAAAAACTGAATAAATTCCGCCCATTGATCCGCTTCGTGGATCCTGTGCTCCCCCGTCCCCATCAATTAATCTTACAATAAAAAAGGCGCGTCCGAGTTGACGCGCCTTTCGACACTTTAAGCGCCATTGGAGCGGCGCCCAAAAAATTACAGCTTCACGATTTTATCTTCTTTGTAGTCGCGAAGCGCATTTCGGCTATCGACAACCAGTCGGGCGTTTTTCACAACCGAGGCATAATCCACATTACTGTGATCCGTTGTAATAACCACAAGGTCGTACTGCGAGATCTTCGCGGGCGAAAGTTCTATCGAACTCATCTCCAAATGATCCCAATCAATAGCGGGAATGTAAGGGTCGAAGTAATCGACGTTCGCGCCCTTGCCTTTTAAGAGGTGAATAACATCGAGAGCCGGAGACTCTCGAAGATCATCGATGTCTTTCTTGTAGGCCACGCCCAAAATTAAAATCTTTGAACCATTGATGGCTTTCGATTGTTTGTTGAGTGCCTGATTGATCTTTTCGACACAAAACGAAGGCATCGACGAGTTGATTGAATTCGCCAGATCAATAAATCGAGCGGTGTAATTGAGCGATCGCAATTTCCAACTGAGATAAGTGGGATCGATCGGTATGCAATGTCCGCCCAAGCCTGGACCCGGGAAAAAAGGCATGAATCCAAAGGGCTTTGTGCTGGCGGCTTCGATGACTTCCCAGCAATCCACTTGAAGTTTCTCACACATGATTGCGACTTCATTCACCAGCGCGATGTTTACGCAGCGAAAGGTGTTCTCGAGCAATTTCACCATTTCGGCGCTCTCAGGGGAGCTTACTTGCACGACTTTATCCATCACGTTGGAATAAAAGATCGAAGCAAGTTCACCGCACTGAGGAGTAACTCCTCCGACGACTTTGGGGGTGTTGTATACGTTGTATTTCGCATTTCCGGGATCCACACGCTCAGGAGAAAAGGCGAGATAGAAATCTTTACCGACCACAAAGTTTCTACCGAGGATTCGCTTCCCGGCTCCTTCCAACTGAGGAAGCATCACCTCTCGAGTCGTGCCAGGATAAGTAGTACTTTCCAAGATCACGAGTTGGCCTACTCGCATAGAGGCTTCCACTTTTTCAAGAGCCTGTAAAATGTAGGACATGTCCGGATCTTTAGTTTTGCTGAGCGGCGTAGGGACGCAAATGACGATAACGTCGCAGTCTTTAATCTTGGAAAAGTTTGGATAAGCCTCAAATCGTTTCGCTTCTAAATTCTTTGTCACTTCTGGAGTGGGAACATCTTGAATGTAGGATTTTCCCTGATTCAGCAGTTCCACCTTCTGGGGATTATTGTCGAAGCCAATGACGTGATATCCTTTGGACGCAAATGCCATGCTGAGTGGAAGGCCGACGTAACCAAGTCCCACCACGCCGATCTTGGCTTTCTTATCGAGAAGTCGTTGACGAAGATCGCCGTAGGAAGATCCTTCGAGATCGCTCGGATTCAACAGTGAAAGATGATTGAGCTCAGCCGTTTTGGTCGCCGTGATATTACTTGGAATCATAGCCGACGATTTAATCGTAAAAGGGCGTTTTTGGCTATCCTAATTGGGTTTCCCTAAGGTTCAGGCTATGGCGTCTCGCCCAGGCTACGAGAATCTTTACCATTCTGTCGAACTTATAGAGGCCGCAGTGGTCGTCATTGCGAAGCATCAAAAGTTGATTGCCGGGCGCCCGCCCGATGATCTCCGTGTCCCGGGAATCGACAATGGAGTCTTGATCCCCATTGATGGCCAAGATCGGTCCAGAGGGGTGATAAAGCAGCCGATCGGCTCGCTCCACTAGGGTGTTGATTATTTTGAGAAGGAAAAATGGATGTCGAACTTGAAAGAGACTCATCAGCGAATCGGTAATCACAGGATTCAGCTTGAAGCTCGTTCTCATTTGGAAGGTGTGTCGAAAGGGCATACCATTGCACACTGCGTAGCGAATTCGTGAATCTGTCTTTGCCGAGATGAAGGTCCAGTATGCCCCAAAGCTAAAACCCACCATTCCAATATTTTTGGAGTCCAACCACTCAAGAGTTTCAAGCGCATCGATAAGCGCTTTGGTAACTCGTTCCGAATCGGTTGCCATCGGAAAGTCGCAGTCCACACTTCCCACCACCGCCATCAATACAAATGCCATCGGCTCCGATTTGTAGGGCAGCATGGAAAATGCGATTTCCTCTGCAGATCCATCCGAGCCATTCATAAAAATAAGAGCGGGCACGGGATTGCGAGAATCAGCGCCCTCGGGTCTTGAAATGAGAAATCGGAGGCGACCTACGTCAGGAATATTCAAGGTCCTTTCTTGGAACAAAAATCCGGCTTGCTTGGACCACTCGTGAAAGGTTCTCTTTCGGCGCTCGTTGATTTTGGCTTTCCACATGGAACTTCGTTTNNCATGACGTAGCTCATGCAGGCGGCGCGAAAATTTCCTTCTCGTTCAAACTTTTCACCGACGCTCAAAAAATATTCCGTGAAAGGTTTGCACGCCAAAGATGGGATATCTTCTAAAATCTTTTCAGATTCACTGGTCGACAAGCCGGAAGATTTTTCGAAGCGAGGCAAACAAATCGAAGGCAACATTTCTCGAGGCTTCAAAAACTTAGTCATAAGGCCTTGCGAATTTGTAAGGCTGATTACCGAATGAAGAAGGGACTTCAGTGAAAATGACGATTCGACTGTTCGTTTGATTTTCATGTGTAAAGCTTCTTTGAACCAGCGAGGGTCCAAATCAGCATACTCGAAAAACCTAACCAGAGGACGAGATGCGGGGCGGCAGTCATTAAACTCACGGCTACTAAGCCGATGCGAATGAGACTCTCAGATTTCTTGAAACGTCGCCAGTCGCGGGAAACGCGAATGAGCCATGGGATGGAAGTTAGTGAGCGACCGAAATTTCCCAATGTCGCAGTGCCTGGATTAGCTCGATCTACAAGTTGAAGCGACAGCGTAGAGGCAGCGGGGTTGTCCCACCACGCGTTGCATTCCAAGATATTCGGCTTTCGCTCGAGCCAGTATTTCCACTGAGTTTTTCGCTCAACGGGCAAGAGATTCACGGCCTTTTCCGCGAAGCGTGTCGCGATTTTGGAGTCAACATCTCGGTGAATGGAAGAAATTAAAACGCTATCGATATGGAGATCCTTAAGAAGCGACACACTTTCATTCGCATCTTCTCGCGGCCTTTCTACATAGCCGAATGCTGCAACAATGCGTCGATTGAGTGAGAGCAAAAGGATTTCCGCGGAATGCTTTTCTCGCCAGGCTTTGATGGTGTTTAAACCTTCAGAGTCCATTTCATGCTGCAGAATTTTGTGCCAGCTGAGCCCGCCCCAGTGGGCGGTGGTTCGACGGCCTTGCAGATCCAGAAATTCTGCCGTTACTCCTAGATTTGGAAGGACATCCACTTTTTCAACTTTGAGCAA
Source organism: Bacteriovoracaceae bacterium UBA2394 (assembly GCA_002343335.1). Lineage (GTDB taxonomy): Bacteria > Bdellovibrionota > UBA2394 > UBA2394 > UBA2394 > UBA2394. Next base: position 1,941 of record DDSI01000221.1, on the reverse strand, counting down.
CGAACGTTTGGGCCATTTGCCATGCTCTCGAATCATTTTAGAAAGAGGATGCTCCGTCTTTTGACAGAGCTGCTGGGTGACATCCAAAATTTCGTCCAAGCTAAATTCGTCATCGGGGTGAATCCACTGATCGAGAAAAGTGGGCTCGAGGTCAGAAAATACACCGCCGTGATGAAAAGCTGAGAGCTGAATGGCATCGAGTCGTTCGAAGTCCGAGAATTTTTTGCAGAATAGCTCTTTTCTTCTGGCATTCGAAAGGATCTGAGAAAGCTTCCAAGGCAAGGTGGGAATGAATGCCGGCAAAGTCGAAGCTAGAATTAAACCCCAAGACGGCTGATGAATCACGATCGCTGAAAAGATGAGTGCGGCGATTGCGACGAGGGCATTTCGCTTGAGAATCCATGGCCGAATCTCATCTAAGTTCCACTGAGCAAAGGTGTCGTCGAAGGCGCCCGAGTACGAAGTCTTGCGTTGAAGGTAGCGCGCCTCCCACAAGCGGATGACGTACCAAGCGACCGAGCTGGCGATTAACATATCAAGAGTGCTCAGCTTAGCGGGAAACAGGAGGGTGCCTTCGAAAAAGGCATCGTAAAGACTAAGACCTATAACGAGGCCAAAGATAAAATCGAACTGAAAAAATCGGGTCGAGCCAAAATTCCAAGCGCCTTGAAAAGCGGGCCACATCACACAGATCACCAAAAAGAGAGCGCCGAGGACGGAAGTAATTTGCTGAACCATGAGCGAGTCGCCCCATGCGTTAAGCTCCAGGATTCGACAAGTCGCATAGCATATCAGGAGGAGAATGGCGGGCAGATAAGTAAGCACGAGGGGGCGGCGACGCCTTCCGCGCTGCCAATGCCAAAGCCATAGGGCTCCTGGGTGTGTGCGCTTTTTCTGAGAGCTGGAGATCCAAGTCCCCGTCCATGTACAGAATTGGAGTGGCACTTACTTCTTTTTCTTTTCGGCCTGGGCCTCATTGGCTTTTTGAACATCTTCGATGCTTTTCACTGCCCGTCGGACTTCGGCGGCAAGATAAGGATCGGATTCCAAAGGTGCTCCGCCTTTCGGCACTCGCGCTTGCAATGCGGTAAGGGCCTCGGGAAGGACAAATTTAGAGAGTGCTTGAATAGCGTGGAAGCGCACTCGGGCATCGGGGTCTTGTAAGCTTTCCGAAAGTTTCGGAATGGAGCTTGGATTTCGAAGTTCGCCCAATTTATCCAGAGCATTCATCCGAATGTCGGGCGAATTGTTCTGAAGCTGGGCGATCCAAAAGTCGTGGTTCTGGGAGAGCGCTTCCGGGGTGGGTGTTGAGATGATTAAATTGAACGCGAGTAGAAGTGTGGTCACCATGAGAAAGCCTCCAGATTCGTTTTACACAGCCAAAACAATCGTAATACAACACATCTGTGCTGGCCAAACGAAAAGCCAAATCCGACATTCATGATTCCTACCGCAATACTTTAACGACTCGATACGCGAGTCCTGCCATGGGCCGAGTTTTTTCCGAACGTCGGCGGGCGGAGATTTGGCGCGAGCTGTGGATTTGTCTTGCGGAAGCAGAGGCCGATCTAGGACTCCCCATCACTCCTCAGCAGTTAAAGGCTTTAAAAAACAGTAGGGGCAAGATCGACTTTGAGCGCATTCGGGAATGGGAGTTGAAGTTGAAGCATGATGTCATGAGTCACCTGAAAGCTTATGGAGAAACTGCGCCCGAGGCCGAGCCGATCATGCATTTGGGGGCGACCTCGGCCTTCATCACCGACAACGCAGACGTTTTGATTTTTAAAGAAGCTACTCAGTTGATCATGGCAAAGCTCGTGGAAGTGCTCGCTGAGCTCGGAAAGCTCATGAAGAAGTTTCGCGCGGTGGAGATGACGGGCTTCACTCATTTTCAACCCGCGCAACCCGTCACCTTGGGAAAGCGGTTGAGTCTTTGGGCGC
>DDSI01000136.1 GCA_002343335.1 Bacteriovoracaceae bacterium UBA2394 | reverse complement strand
CCTTGAAGAAGTAGCGGGCGGATTCGATCGTTGGCGGATCGCCAGGGCGAAGCTTCTTGTAGATTTCCATCATGGCTTCTTCAGGGCTGTCGATCTTATCGCTGAGCAACGTGTCTCGGAGAGAGGCAGACACAGTTTGATTGTTAATATAGATCAACTTCAAGCTGCTAATTTTCGCTTCCAGAATTTTCTCAAGCGTCTCTTCCGTAATCTGTTGATTAACTTCGATAAGAATTTCGCCCGTGGACGGGTCTACGATATTTTCAGCGGTGATTCGTCCGACCAATTCATCTTCTTTCACCGGAATGGAGTCGATGTTGTTCTTCTCCAAATTTCGCACAGCGAATTTTGTGAATCGTCGTCCTGCTTTCAAAATGATATTGCCGGCTTTGTCTTTGAGATCGAAATTGACGATCTGACCCGGCAACACATCCGCGACTACATCCTTGGTGATCTTCTTTCCGTCGAGCGTGTAGTTTTCCGCTTGATAGAAATAATTGATGATCTGCTCTTCGGACATGCCGAGTGCTCGCAAGAGCACCGAAGCGTGGAACTTTCGACGTCGGTCAATTCGGACATAGAGCAAATCCTTGGAATCGAATTCAAAATCCAACCAGCTCCCACGATAGGGAATCACGCGAGCTGTAAAATTTGCCCGACCGCCGGCAGTGGTTGCCTTCGCTTTATCGCGATCGAAGAATACACCAGGAGATCGGTGGAGTTGGCTTACGACAACGCGCTCGGTTCCGTTAATCACGAATGTTCCATTGGTGGTCATGAGCGGAATTTCGCCAAAATAAACTTCCTGCTCTTTTACATCGCGAATATTAAGGGGCTTTCCATCCTCATCCAATTCCCAGAGGACCAATCTCACAGTTACCTTCAGTGGAGCAGCGAAGGTCATTCCCCGGGCACGGCATTCATTTACGTCATATTTGGGCTCTTCCAAAACGTATTGAACAAATTCCAACGAGGCCGTTTCATTAAAATCTTTGATAGGGAAAACGCTTTTGAAAACGCCTTGAAGACCGACTTCTTGTCGCTTTTCAGGATTGTTTTCCGCTTGAAGAAAGCGTCGATAACTCTCCTTCTGCATTTCGATCAGATTGGGAATATCAACGATCTTAGGAATGCTTCCGTATTCTTTTCGATGGCGATAATTGGGAGCAGCTAACGAAAAAATATCCGAAGTGTTGGTGATTTCTTTTTTTGCCATAAACGCCCACGACCTTCCGTTTATTGAGGATTGTTTATTTTCTAAACGAACGAAAGCTGTCTCCAAATTTTGGAGACAGCTTCAAATCACTTGCAGATGATGTCGTGGGATTTTGGGGAATATGTCACAGCGGTTATCCGTTGCGACTTCATCTGAGAGCAAATCGACTGAACTATTTTCTAAAATGATTAGTCGACTTTGACCTTAGCGCCGACCGCTTCGAGTTCTTTCTTGAACTTTTCCACGTCTTCTTTGCTCAGGCCGTCTTTAACCATTTTCGGTGCAGCTTCAACGAGATCCTTGGCTTCTTTAAGACCAAGACCCGTGATCACTCGAACAACCTTAATAACGTCGATTTTCTTTTCACCGACGGTTTCAAGATGCAAATTGAAAGCAGTTTTTTCTTCTGCCGCTGCGGCACCGCCAGCAGCTCCACCAGCTGCTACGCCAGCCACCGCCACAGGGGCAGCTGCTGAAACACCAAACTTGGTTTCAAATTCTTTGACCAAATCCGCCAGTTCTAAAACACTGATATTCGAAATATAAGTAACAACATCTTCTTTCGTGATTGCCATCGCTAGTCTCTCCTATTTTTGAGTGAAACAAATGAAATCATCATCTGAGCCAGCGTAGCAAGCTCCGACTACTGATTTTTTGTCTCGAACTTGTCTATTTACCACCCTGTTCCTTTTGCTTCCGGATTGCCTCGAGGAGGAAAACCCACTTTTGAGGCACGCCATTCAAGACGCGGACGAATCCGGTCGGAACGGCTACTAACGTACCCAGAAGTTTCGCCAGCAACTCTTGCTTGGAGGGCAGTTTTGATAAGGCCTTAATGTCATTTACACTAAGGATTTTGCCCTCGAGGTAGCCCCCTTTGAGCTTAAGCGCGTCCTTATCTTTGGCGAAACTTGTTAATGCCTTCGCGGCGGCAGCGGCATCCCCGTAGGTGATAGCGACTGCGGTCATGTAATCAAATTGGGGCTTAAAGCCGTCATATTTGGCATCCGCCATGGCCTTTAGTGCCAGACGATTTTTGACCACCTTTAAATCCGTCTTGGATTTTTTCAATTCGAATCGAAGAGCCGTAATATCGGCCACAGTCAGACCTCGATAATCCGTAGTGAATAACGCGGCCGCCTTTTCAAAATTCTCTTTAAGCTCGTCAGTTGCTTGCTGCTTTTCAGCTCTATTCATAAATCCGCTCCTACTCTTTCGTTCCCATGAATTCAGTGGGGTCGATTCGAACGCTCGGGCCCATCGATGAGGATGTATAAATGGAAGTGATGTAATTGCCCTTTACGCTTTGAGGCTTCAAACGAATGATCGTATCCATCAAGGCTTTAAAGTTTTCAGACAATTTATCTTTTCCAAAACTGAGTTTTCCGACGCTGGCTTGAATGATGCCGGCCTTTTCAACGCGAAATTCGGCGCGACCCTTCTTCAATTCTTGAATGGTCTTTGCCAAATCGAAGGTCACCGTACCCACTTTGGGATTGGGCATGAGACCGCGGGGGCCCAGCACCTTCCCAAGCTTACTCACCGTTCCCATCATGTCTGGCGTGGCCACTACAGAAGTGAAGTCCTGCCAGCCACCATTGATCTTTTCGACTAAGTCTTCAGCGCCAACAAAATCTGCTCCAGCAGTTTCTGCTTCCTTAGCTTTTTCGCCCTTTGCGAAGACTACAACCTTAGACGTTTTCCCCAAGCCATGAGGGAGAGTTACGGCTCCACGAACCATTTGATCCGCTTGCTTTGGATCGACATTCAATCGAACAGCAACGACCACCGATTCATCAAATTTCGTCTTCGTCGTGCCACTCAGCACTTCAAAAGCTTTGGGATAAGTTACCATGGTATCGGATGCTTCCACCTGTTCACGAATTTTTGAAAGCGAAGCGGCGTATCGTTTACCATGCTTGATTCTTGCTTCTTCAAATTTTGGGGCGGCTTTTGCCATAAATTATGCCTCTACTTCCTCACTAACTAACTAAACGATTTCAATACCCATGGATCGCGCCGTTCCCGCCACGATCGACTCGGCGGTTGCGACATCATAACAATTCAAATCAGGGAGTTTGGTCTTTGCGATCTCCGTCACTTGAGCCTTAGTCACTTTTCCAACCTTCACGCGATTCGGCGTCGCCGATCCAGACTCTAATTTTGCGGCCTGCTTCAGAAGCACAGAAGCAGGTGGGCTCTTCATAATGAAAGTGAACGTCCTATCTGTGTAGATGGAGATAATGACCGGGATAATCGTATCGCCGATTTTCTGCGTCTTCGCATTGAACTGCTTGCAGAATTCCATGATGTTCACACCATGTTGACCGAGTGCCGGACCCACTGGAGGAGCCGGGTTCGCCTTCCCTGCGGGGATCTGCAATTTAACTTTCGCTGTTACCTCTTTCGCCATGATCTACTCCGTATAAGCCTTTTCTTTTAAGCTTTTTCAACCTGTCCAAATTCCAAATCGATCGGGGTCGATCGACCGAAAATACTTACTAAAACTTTTAGACGTCCCTTTTCCGGATTCACGTCATCCACCACACCTGCGAAATTCGCAAAGGGACCTTCCTTCACGCGAACGCTTTCGCCTTTCTCAAACTCGATATTGAGCTTCGGCTTCATGCGGCCTTCTTTAATTTGTTGGGTAATCTTTAAAACTTCATCCTCTGGCACTGCAGGAGGATTCGTCGTACTTCCTACAAACCCCGTCACCCGAGGTGTATTTTTCACCAAATGCCAGGTTTCATTCGTCAGTTCCATTTTGACGAAGATATAGCCGGGGAAAAATTTCTTTGATTTCGAACGCTTTTCGCCCTTTTTGACTTCCACCACCGTCTCAGAGGGGATCAGAATTTCTTCAAATTTATCGTCGAGCTTGGCCTGACGAATTTTATCCAAAAGAGATTCTTTAGCTTTCGCTTCAAAACCGGAATAGACGTGCACGATGTACCACTTCTTCACACCGGGTTCTGATATGTTTTGAGTTTCCTCTTTCACCATAATTCCACTCTCTTACATTTAAAGGATCGCGCGAAATACCACGCCCCAGAACCAATCCATCGCAGCCAACACGAGTGCGGCTAAACCCACCATGATGGTGACAGCCACCGTCGTACGGAACGTTTCGTTCGCATTAGGCCAAGTTGACTTGTGTAATTCTGCAAAAACTTCGTCGATGAATCCGGTAGCTTTGGCATTCATGCTGAAACCGATGAGTAGAATTAAGGCAATCACACCCGCCGAGATTCCGGAAATGATCGGCCAAGAGAGCCCTGCGAACACAACGCGGCTTCCACCAATTCTCATCCAATCTCCTATCTGATTGATGAAAAGAAAGAGGACGTAACCCAACAGGGCGCTAAGAATGAAAAAAGAAAGAGCCGTGTATTTTCGATATTCCGTTTCCAGAAACGAATCCTCCAAACAAAAAGCGTGCGCGAACAAACAATTCAATTTTTAGTGGATCCTGACGAGTTAGAAGCGGGCTCGGCAGTTTCTACAGTTATGTGAGGATTTACACAGGGATCGGGGCCGAAGATCAATCACAAATATGGCATAATAATTATGGCAATTTTGCGTCAGACGAGGCCGCAGGAGGTGAGACGACGGGAGTGGGCAGCTGGCCCATGACCTGAGTCGAGCCGACGAGAACGAAGTATGAGGCAAAATTTGGCAGGCCAGGAAGGATTCGAACCCTCGACCCTNNCCCTCGGTTTTGGAGACCGATGCTCTACCAACTGAGCTACTGACCTACTTTTACGGTGAGCGAGTTAGGCCTTCGCTTCTTTATGATCCACATGCTTGCGGCAAAAGCGACAGAACTTCTTCAAATGAAGCTTTTCCGTCACCGTTTTGCGGTTCTTGGTCGACGTGTAGTTCTTGCGCTTACATTCCGTGCATTCCATGGAAATGATGTCTCTCATATGTACTTACTCCAAATAAACTAATGGAGCCCATGACCGGGAACGATCCGGTGACCTCTTCCTTACCAAGGAAGTGCTCTACC
>DDSI01000241.1:4357-19958 GCA_002343335.1 Bacteriovoracaceae bacterium UBA2394 | reverse complement strand
GTGCTCTACCAACTGAGCTACATGGGCATTTGCCCAAATTTACGCGTAACGGAAAGATGACCATGGGGGGAAAAAATTGCCAAGTGCTAGTCGAGGGAAAACGTTAGTGTTCCTGGCACCCCATTGACTGCCCAATTCGCCGCTGCTATCTGACCTCTCTATTCAACCTAGAAGGGGTTCTATATGCGTTTAATTCAGTCGTTCTTGGTGCTGGCTTCGTCTTTCCTAAGCTTGTTTTCGCAATCCGCGGAAGCCATCACATTGGCCCAACTATGTAATCGCTTCTCCGAGGGGTCTACTATTTCAAAGTGTTTTGCAGCTGCAGATGGCCAAGACTGTGACGAGAAGGCCTTAGACCTTTGTAGCCGTTTTTCGGAGCTCGCTAGCATCGTCGGATGTGTAGAAGCCGTTGCCGGCCGCGAATACACGGACGAAGAAGTCGCCGTTTGTGACCGCTTTTCCGAAGTTGCAAGTATTGCCAACTGCCTTCGAAGCGCGGGCAGACGAGTCTCGAGCTCTCACTCACGTGGAGATACGAAAGAGATCGTCCGAATTCTCAGAGATATCATTGATGGGAACGAACGAAGCGCAGAACTCAAGATCCGCCAACTCGAACGTAAATTTGATATCAGTAAATAAGGTGGTGGAGACAGGACGCGAGCGAGCGCAGCGTCCTGAGTTACGGATTCTGTTGAAACTACAATTTCCGATTAATTACAAAAAAATGGTGGAGAGGGATGGATTCGAACCATCGAAGGCTTGCGCCAACAGATTTACAGTCTGCCCCGTTTGGCCACTTCGGTACCTCTCCAGTTAGTTGGCCCTCGCTTCGCTTCGGGACCTTCGCGAAATCCGGTCTCGGTGACTTTCAACCTGGAAAGTCACCTCCAATTGAAATCGCAAACAAAAAATGGAGCGGGAGACGAGGATCGAACTCGCGACCTTCTGCTTGGAAGGCAGACGCACTACCACTGTGCTACTCCCGCACGATTGTTGACGAAGCTAACTGATTCACGGTCATCGCGCAAAGTGCTTTCAATTGCTTAACGCGGTCGAAGCGCCGGAAGTAGGACGGCATCACCGGATCGGCATGGTCCACCCCCGGGACGGTGATGAGATACTCATGGGGAGAGCGCAGTCGCCCATACCCAAAGGGCACCAATCCGTCACTTCGCAGCCCTTTTTTCAAAATGATATTTCGTCCGGCAAATAGGGTCGTATTGATCTGCCAGGGTTTCTCGCCAATCCATGACTCGAAGGTCAGCGTGGGAATCGAGCGCACGATGTCGTCCACCTCTGCCGCATGATCCGCCATCCACCGCGCGCGTTCATTCGTTCGGAGACTCGTCAGCGACTTTGGCGTTCCACCGATCAGACGTAAAATCCAACCGATCGTTCGGGGAAGACGATCTTCCACACAGTCGGCAACATGACTTCCATATACTGCCCCCTGCAAAAAGATAGCTCGATCGATGCGCTTTGCATACTCGGGCTCCCACACGAGGGCCTGGAGAAAATCCACCACGCCTTTACTATGAGCCACGATCACCATCTTGCCTTCGACCTGCCTGAAGACATCCAAAATTCGTTCGGCGTTCGCCTGCGGGATATCTTCCGATTCGATCTTCACGCGGATATTTTTGATGCCCTTCATCGTGAGATAGTTCATTTGATCATCAAAATATTTGGGCAAACCAAGATTTTGAAAAATCCATGTGCGAGAGGCATGCGTGAAAAAATCGGACAAAAACCCGGGAATGAAAATGAACGTGTGGTCTTTGTAGCGAATCACGGCTTCATCTAGTTCCCTGGTCGGACGCTGAAGCGCCTCAAGATACTCCGCTGTGTAATTGTTATCGGTTCGAACACCCTGCGCATGGACGCTCTCAATGAAAAGGGCGCATGCGAATACGAAAACCCAAAAACCCCATCGCATGGTCAGGTGTCTTAGCGTGAGAACTTGTCCGGGACAAGTTGTCCCTTCCAGACAGGACGAGTTGAACCAGACAAAATAGGAAATTAGTAAACTGTCCCCAATTAACCAGCCCCACTTTCTAGGCGCGAGCAAGACGACGAAGATGAGGGAGCGACGAAGGCGTGTGTTGGGATACACATCACTGAGGAGCGACCGAAATCTGAGGAAGTATTGCGAAGCGGATAGAAAGTGGGGCTGGTGGCCGGAGTCGAACCGGCGACCTACTGATTACAAATCAGTTGCTCTACCAGCTGAGCTACACCAGCACATGTAGAAATCTAAACACCGAGAGCTCAGCTGGTCGAGCTAATGCTCTCTCTTAGTTTTGCCCGCCTTCGGCGGGACGCTGAGCTACACCAGCGCCTGAAAAAAACTCAGCTCGTCAAACTTAACTGGCAGTCAGGGTTTTTGAAAAGACCCAACTCATCGCGATGCTTGCAGCATGAGAAGCATTGAGCGACTCCACCCCTTCTCGCATAGGAACTTGTAGACAAAAATCCACCTGATTCATCACAGGCTTCGATAGCCCATCGCCTTCTGAACCGACCACCAAAGCCAAAGGCAAGGTCGGTTTCCAGTCATATATATAAGAGGCGTGATCGCCAGCATCCAACCCAATGGCGGTGTAGTTCTCTTGTTTTAAGGACTGAAGGATAGGAACGATGTTAGAAACTTCCAAATACTTCAACCGAAATGCCTGACCGGCCGAAACTTTAATGGCTGCGGGATTTAATTTCACGCTCCTTCTGGATTCGTGGACGATGAGATCCACTCCAAAACCTGCGGCAGCGCGAGATAGAGCTCCCAGATTTTGAACGTCCTGAAGATGATTGCAGAGCACAATGAATTTGTACGGGGCCCAATCGCGCGGCGAACCATTCAGATAAAAATCATGCTCCACCTTGAACGCGACACCTTGATGTTCTCGGTCCAATACTTCTCGAGGGAGATTGCCCGGACGAATGGAGAGCTTTTGATTTTTTTTCGACAGGGTATGAACAAATTCCTCGGCTTGCTTGTTGGCACAATAAATTTCGCGAACGCGAGCTCCCGAAGCGATCGCTTCGGCTAAGACATTCCGGCCGTAGAGGAGGTGATCCTTTCCCATTGCTTTTCCCAGTCCGTCGCCATTGTGAGTACCCGACCGACGACCGCCAAATCACTACCTGCTCGGAGGGTCTCGTCAATGCCCAAGGTCCGCTTTTGGTCATCTGTGCCAGGGTCCAAGCGAATGCCAGGCGTGACGAGAGTAGCCTCGGGAAATCGTTCGCGAAGATCTGCCACCTCGTGAGGGCTACTCACCAGACCAGCTATCCCGGAATTAATCGCGAGCGTTGCCAGTCTCTGAACTTGTCCTTCTAGATCTCCGAGAACTCCCGCCTGTTTAAGGTCCTCTTGATCCAAACTCGTCAGTACCGTCACAGCCACAACTCGCTGATCGGGCTTTTGTTCGGCCGCCGCTGCCTTCAACATTGCATGTCCACCCCAAGCATGGACCGTAATCAAACTCACACCCCAGGACACTGCACGCCGCACCGACAACTGAACCGTGTTTGGAATATCGTGATACTTCAAATCGAGAAACACGCGCGCGCCGGAATTTAAAATTTCTTCGACAACGGTGGGGCCCCGCTCCGCAAAGAGAATGCTTCCGACTTTGAATCCCCAGACGCGCCCTTTCAAACGATCCACCCAAATTTTCGCACTGTTCCATGGCTCATCAAGAGCAACAACAACGGGGGGATAAGGCGGTAAAATCCTGAGACGTTTTGGGATCATAAAAAGGTCTTCGGACGAGTGTTACAATAAGGTCGTGGTCGTGTCTGTAAAAAAGGAACTACCGTTTCTTCAAGAATCGTTTCGGAGCAGCGAAGTTCGCGTGCAGCTTGGTCACAATTTATGGATAGATTCTGCCGGTGACAAAAAGGACATCCAAGTCGACGACTTCCCTATTTTCGTATTTTTGCGAGCCGTAGGTTTTGAATCCGTCATTTTGAAACCAGAATCCCATCAATATTGGGATGTTTGGACGCAGAGAATGGCGGAGTACGAGCAGATTTTCATTCAGGATCCCGAAAATCTTGTGATCGATGAATGTGTTTGGAACGAACTTGATTCGGCCTCCGGTGAATTTGTCATTCAGTGCTTACTTCCGGCCACTCACACTCCGTCTACGCGACAGAGCTTAAAAGCCCAAGTGGGACTTCCGCCTCCTTTTGCAGCGCCGTTAAAAATTGATCCCGTGGCTCTGCAGAAATTTGTCGAAGAGGTTCAACGCCAATCGGCTCAGGAGACTCTTCTGCGCATCCAATCAATTCTGAGAGAGTTCAAACAGGATTCTCGTCGTACGACTCCGGAAACTTGGTCCAATCTTTTATGCGACGTTTTAACAATCGCTTTGGAAAGTCGTGAATTAGAAAAGGCCCTTCAAGTCGCGAGGGATCATCAAGAGGATCTAAAAAGAATCTGGAATGATCACGCTCGCTTTTTGAGACTTTGCGGAGCGTACGATGCAAAACCGCAGGAACTCAGCGACTGGGCCTCCATTTTTGAATCCTTGGAAAATCGAATGCTAGTCATTTACCTCCAACAAAATTTGCACGAGCGCGCGGGTCCTCAAATTCTAAAACTCATGCATGCACGAATTCAAAGGGATCCAGATCGCATGATTGAATTTTGCTTAGCGAATCAAGCGGAAATTCAGAAGCAACTCCTACCTTGGATGACCCCTTATTGGAAATTAAAGCACTTCACTCTCGTTCAATCTGAATTTGAGAGAGCTATTCAACGCGGCGACGGTGAAGGCGACTTGAAACTTTGGATCACGAGTCTACTCAAATGTGCACCCCATCAAGCGCTTCAAGATTTAGAAAGATATTTTCAAAAGAAGCGGGCGTTTTGGAAACGAGACTTTCCGCACGTGCAAAAGGCTATTCTCGCAGCACTGCAGGAAGCACCAGGCTCTGAATCAATCGCCTATTTGAAACGTTGGAAGTTGAATGTTCAAGGCGTTCTAGCGGATCGGATTGAGAGAATTTTAAGTCTTTATTCTTCTGAGCAAAAAGGCGGGAACAGAAAATGAACGCCGCCATACTTCGCGAAATTTCCTCCATTTTTACCTGCGATTTTCCTTTGTTTGAGGCTGAGGTGGCCGCACTTCTGAATATTCGGAAATACGATGAGTATACCTATCTTCATTCTCTCAATGTCGCGAGACTGTCTGTAGGACTTGGGCGACGATTAAGCTTTACAGACGACATGCTAGTCGATCTTGGTTGGGCGGCCCTTTTGCATGACATTGGAAAATTGCATATTCCCCTCGATATTCTGAATAAAATGAAAAAGTTTTCTGCCGATGAATTGGCAGTGATGCAATCGCATCCCGTGGAAGCGCTTGCCGCTCTTGCAGAGACACAACCCATCACGCTCGATCGCCTTCGACGATTAAGCGCCGCCTTCGAGCACCATCAACGCTATGACTTAAAGGGCTACCCTGTTGTTCAGAAAAAACTAACACTTCATCCCTTCAGCCGAATCGTGGCTGTGGCTGATACATTCGATGCCATGACAACCGATCGAATCTATCAACGACGGATTTTGCCTGACATGGCGTTAAAAATTATGGCGCAAGGCTTTGGCACAATTTTCGATCCATTTGTTTTGCAAGCCTTCATTACCTCGATGGGAGTTTATCCTGTAGGTAGCCTCGTGCGGCTCGATGACGAACGCCTTGGCGTGGTGACTCGCTACCTCAGTGAAAGCCAAATTGATCGTCCAGAAATCGTTCTCATTGATAAAACATCTTCGAGTGAAAGATTTATCGATTTGAGCTTGCCGGAACATCGATCTCGAAAGATCCTTAGAAGTGAGTTCCCGGAAGATTTCGACGTAAATGTTCAAGAAATCTTGAATGAAGTGCGTCGGTAGGGAAATAAAGAATCGATCACGGTTGAGTTCATGAAAGTAAAATGTCCATCTTGCGGCAAAGCAGTACAGACACCGGATGTTTCTCCGAAACGCACACTCGCTTGCGCTTGCAAATACACCTTTAATGCTTCCTCTGCGGACATTATCGAAGGAACTCCCTCGTCTTCTCAGGGTTTTGACTCGCCCTCCCTCGTTTCCGGTCCCGTTTCCTTTGAAGATCAAATGGAAGATATTGAATCCGCGATGAGCGATACGGATTTGGATCGCTACATCGGAGATCTTCAGAAGTCTCGTCAGGAAATTTCATCGATTGAACGAAAGAAGTCTGAAGAAGATGCCCAATCGAATCCCCGGTTTAAGCTTTCCGCGGAACCCATTGATATCGACGACGAATTTAAAGTCGCGAAGGATTTGAGTTCACCCGCCATTGAAAAGGATGAAACTCCCGAGGACACGGTAACGGTGGATTTTTCTCAGACCGACAAGATTTCAAACGCACCTCCAGAAAGCACGGTACTCGCCGCAGAAAAACAACTGAAGGCGCGAGCCGCGCAAAAGGCGCAGCGCAAAAAGGATCCTTCTGCTCCCCTTCCTTCCCAGGCAGAGATTCCAAAGACGAGAAAATGGGACTTCAAAGATTTTGAACCCTTTCTTCGTAACCGATATTTTTTAATTTCCTTTACGGTCGTCATTTTCTCGATCGTTTTGGGAATTGCACTCTGGTTAAAGGAGCCGCCGCCTCCTGAAACTCCACCCGATCCCTATCTCACGAAACTTTTGACCCCCGTGAAACCAGGGCTGACGACCACCACTCAAATTCAAAAACAGCCGGCGGCTGCTATTCCGACGCCAGCTTCAGAAGCGAAGCCTGTTGCCACCAAAGCTCCCGTCGCTCGCTCTACGCAAGAGGATGAAGACGATCTCGATTCAAGCTCCGACATTTACAAAAAAATGAGAACGGCCGCCTTTAAAAACGATCATGAAAATATCATCCGAATCGCTACGGGTACGGGTCAACAACTCGGCGAAGAAGAGCGCGCCCTTTATCTTGAAGCGTCTATTATTCGGGCGGGGGCAAATAAGGCTCGTCTTCGAGAAATCTATCTGCGCCTCTCAGAAGAAAGGCGAAATCATCCCAACGCTGGAGCTTTCGTTCGAACGCAAGCGGTTTCAATGCTCTACCAACCTGTAAGCAATCGCGATCTCTTGACGAGTCTCGATCTTTTGAAAAGCTTAAGCCTCACTCGCTCGAGGGACCCCTTCGTATTTTATTACTTGGGACAAGTTTATGAAAAATTGGGACGCATGGATTTGGCGCATTCCACTTGGGAGCAGACGTTGATTCTGGCGCCACAATTCATTGCAGTGATTGATCATCGGCTAAAACTTTACATGCAAGATGAGAACTGGCCGAAGGCTCGTGAGCTTGCCGAGCGCTTGAGTTCGAACTCCGAGACTGCCTACAGCGGCTTCATGAAGATGGCAGACATTGCCGCCAAGCAGGGAAAGAAAGAAGAGTCGATGGCCTTTTATAGAAAGGCTGTAGAAATAGACGGGCGGGCTGACGCGAGCTTGGAGCTCGCGAATCAATTGCGCGATCAAGGGAAGTTTGAAGATGCGCTTCGCCAGTATGAAGCCGCGCTAAAAGCCGATGCAAAAACGAATCTTAGAAAGGAGATTCATTTGAATCGGGGAATTACACAATGTCGGATGAAACAATTTGACGAAGCGTTTCAAGCTTTTCACTCGGCGCTGAGCCAACAGAAAGGCGCTAAGAACTATCGAATCATGTTTCATAAAGGTCTCTGCGAACTTGATGCCGAAATGCCGAAGCGTGCAACTCTGAGTTTTCAGTCAGGCTTGAAATCTAACCCGTCCCACGCCGATGGTTGGTATTACTATGGCGTGGCACTCACACGGACCAAAAAATTCAAAGCATCCATTGATCCTTTCAAACGATCCCTCGCCATAAGAAAAACCGATCGCGCGCTCTACGGCTTGGCTTATTCGCTCGTTCAGATGAAGAGCAACAAAGAAGCAAAGGCCCGCTTGGATGAAGCCCTCGCACTGAATCCTAAGAACCGGGAAGCTCTTGCCCTTCGCAAGAAGCTCGGGAAGTAAATCTCATTAAAAATCGGGAATATTTGCGTGACTCGGAAGCTCCTGGATCTGCAAAGTTTGCGAGGTTCATCGCGCGAAGTTCAATAAACCCTATGAAAATCAGCATGTTTTGGTAGGTGCCGTCTGGCACCAAGCTTGCAGAATATGGCTGTGTCCTTGGGTGAATAATCTAAGGGCAATACCCCTAACTCTTATTACTCCCTAGGTGCCGTTGTGAGTTTCTCCCTTAGCTCACAGCGGCCTCTTTTTTGGTACTGACCCACGACTTTGGTATTTCCCATCAATTTGCGTCAAACCCGCGTCATTTGTGGGTTTCAGCATTCAGCCGTAGAATAGAAGGTGTCGGGGACAGGACGTCCGTAGGTCATCTCATTATCAAGTTACGCTGCTTTTTTAGAACAAATATCGGGAGAGGGATTGAAGCGAATTCAAACACGCATCGCCGCCTATACGGTGTTCTTCTTATCGCTGACGTCCACCACTTCGGGCAGTTCGCCTACTTTGGAATCACGTGCGGAGGCTTATTTTCACTTTATTTTGGGTACCGTATCCGGCCTCGCAGGGCAGCCCGGGAATGCCTCTCAACATTTTGCACGTGCCGCGACACTCGATCCGACTTCGAGCTTCATCAAATTGAAGCAAGCTGAACAATTTTTAGAAATCGGAAACGATTCGGAAGCAAAGACTCTGCTTCTACAAATTCAAAGCACGGAAGATAAAAATCCTGAATATCATTTATTGATGGCGCGACTGGAGTCCCAGTCGAATCACTTAGACGGCAGTTTAAAAGCTTTGGAAAGAGCCACCCAGCTCTTCTTACAAAATAAGCAGATGTCCAAAGCCCGCGAGACGATGCTTACGCGCGTGGCGCTTCTCGCAGATCACAAACGTCACGGTGAGAGCGTGAACGCGTTGGAAAAATATCTTAAGGCCCAGCCGGACGATGAAATTGCGCATTACTTTCTTGGAAAAATCCAAAGCATTTTCATGAATCGAGTTCAGGCCAAAAAATCTTACGAGAAAGCCTTAAAAATTCGTCCGAACTTCCTGGCCGCCGCAAAAGCCCTCGGACTACTTTTGGAACTGGAAGGAAAAATTCCCGAAGCTTTAGCGACGTATCAGCGCGCAAATCGATTTAGCTCGAACGATGAAGAGCTTCTCCAAAAACTCATTAACCTCTCGCTGATCGGCGAAGACTACATGAGCGCACTCGATTATCTGACTCAGTATCTGATGGTGAGACCTGACGATCAACAAGCGGAACTTCGCACCGCACTCATTCACTATAAATTGAAGCATTACGACCAGGCGAAATTTTTGTTTGAAGATCTCATCGCCACGGAGTCTCCTTCGAAGGATCGAATTTATTTTTACTTAGGAAGTTTGCATGAAGAGAAGGCCGAATATTTAAAGGCGATCGAAAATTATGAAAAGATCCCAGCTTCTTCCGAGTATTTTGTGGAATCGAGGCTGCAGATTGCCTCCGTTCTCAGCGATCGCATGGAGAAAAATGAATTAGCCGTTCAATCTTTAAATGAGGCGATTGCTTTGAAAGGCGATAGCCCTGAGCTTCAGCTCGGGCTTGCTGGCATTCATGAAAAATCAAAACATCTCACCGAAGCCATACGCGTGCTCACTCGGGCCTCTGAAAACTTTCTCAATAATGAAAAAGTTCTTTTCATGTTAGGAACGGTGCTAGATCGGGCAGGAGATTATCAGTCGGGAATCGATCGCATGCGTGATGTGCTTCGTATTAATCCAAACAATCCGCATGCGCTCAATCATATCGGCTATTCCTATGCTGAACGAAAAATAAATTTGGCAGAAGCTGAAAGCTTACTGAAAAAGGCCGTGCAGCTCGCCCCTGATAATGGATTTATTCTGGATTCGCTCGGATGGGTTCACTATCAGCAAGGCGAATATAAAAAGGCCGCAAAAGTTTTGAATCGTGCAAATCAACTTGCACCCGATCAAGCTGTGATTCTGGAACACTTGGCTGATACTTATCAGAAGCTGGGAATGAAAAAAGAAGCCCTTGCGATGTATCGATCGATCATGCAATTGTCGGCGAAAGCAAAAGTCCCGGAGCATGAAGCAGTTTCCACCAATACCGGCTCGCCTACGGCACAATCAGTGCAAGATCGCGTGCGCGAGAAGTTGGCGTCGCTTAGTGGCGGCGCTACCTATTAATTCTCTCGCAATTCCAGGAATAATTTTGATCTTCGCCTTCTTCAGTGGTTGCGCCTCCCATCTCAAACCACCCAAAACTTTTGAAGGTCGTCCTTGGAAAGGAAAAACTGTTTCGATGGAAGGGCCTCTTGAGTGTGGTGCCAAGGGAGAATTGAGTCTAAAAAATAAGACTCAGAAAGATGTAGAGCGCGTGGACTTTAAAATGCGCTTTCGACTCAAGGGAAAGAATTCTACTCTTGATCTTCAGCTCCTCACCCCGTTTATGTCCACGTTCGGCTTCATTCAGCTGAGGGGCCGAAAAGGAATTTATAGAGACGAGGAAGGAGAGCGGCCCCTTTCTCGAGATGCCATTTTCCGAACATGGTTGCACGCTGAGTGGTGGGAGGAACTCGCATTCATGATGGGGCATGTCGTTTTTACCGCCGCACCCCGAGTTCAAATGGATGATCAAGGTATTGCGCGCGTGTACTACAATCGCGCCCGCTCCATCCAATGTGAACCGCGGAGCGACCGACCTCCCTCTTGCTACCTTAATGACGAAGAACTCGAAGGCTGGCTTGATTTCTCTTCCGTGACCTGTCTTTCCTCTCTATAGTTTATGCATGGGGCGCCTCAGGCTGGGGGAACTTCTCATCCTCGAACGAAAAATCGATGACACGCAGCTCAAATCGGGGCTGGCGTATCAACGCCGATGGGGAAAAAAATTAGGTGAAAGTTTAGTGATACTCGGATTCATTTCTGAATTGGATCTTTGCCAAACCCTTTCGAAAGCCATGCGAATTCCGCTCATCGACGTTACCAAAATTGACTCGGCGAAAGTCACTCGCGAGGTGCTCGATAAGGTAACTGTTCAACAAGCTCGCGCTTCGAGAGTAGTACCTTTGGCGATCAAGAGCATACGGGGCAAAACTCGACTCGTCGTCGCCAGCTCTGATCCGACCAACTACAAATTTTTTGATGACCTGCAATTTAAGTTAAGCATGCCTATTTTGGTGATGGTCGCCCCCGATTCCGACGTCGAATGGTTCATTCGAAAATATTACTTGGGCGATTCCGAAGCGCTTCCGCTCAATTATATTGATGAGATTTCTGTGGTGACATCTTCAGGTCAGGTTGGCTCAAGTATTCCCGATCCCATTTCGAGTATATTCTGGGACGAAAACTTCACCGGAGTGACAAATATGGGACGCCCTCCCTACGCTAAGCCCATTAAAAGAAAGTCCGACGAGGACTGAGCGTGCTACTTAAAGTTGAAAATCTAAAAACTGCGTTTCGTACGCCTCGAGGAAATCTTCTTGTAGTGGACGACGTCTCGTTTGAGGTAGAGGCGGGCAAAACTTTAGGAATTATTGGCGAAAGTGGAAGCGGAAAGACAGTCACCGCCCATTCCATCATTCGGCTAATTCCCGAACCACCGGGAAAAATTGAATCCGGCCGAATTCTTTTTGAGGGAAAGGATCTTCTGAAACTATCCCCGCGTGAAATGCGCTCTTATCGTGGCTCTCAAATTTCAATGATCTTTCAAGAACCCATGACGTCGTTGAATCCCGTCTTTACGGTAGGCGCTCAAATTGAAGAAGCCATGTTGCTTCATCAAAAAGTCTCCAAAAAACAAGCGCGTGAAAATTGCTTGGAAATGATGAATTTGGTGGGCATCCCCGATGCTGAACAACGCATCCACTATTATCCTCATCAAATGTCCGGCGGTCTTCGACAGCGAGTCATGATTGCTATGGCACTTGCCTGCAAGCCCAAACTTTTGATCGCCGACGAGCCCACGACAGCTCTTGATGTCACCATTCAAGCTCAGATTTTAGATCTCATCCGAGATCTACAGAAGAAAATGAATATGGCCGTGATCTTGATTACCCATGATTTTGGCGTCATTGCGGAAATTGCAGACGAAGTAGCCGTCATGTACGCGGGAAAAATCGTTGAGCGAGCTCCCGTCCGAGATGTATTTGATCGCCCGGCCCACCCCTACACTCGAGGATTGCAGCGCTCCATTCCCGCGCTCGCCAAGCCAGGCGATCCTCTTTACACCATTCCCGGAATTGTGCCGGATTTGCTAGACCTGCCCAAAGGTTGCCGTTTTTCAGATCGATGCGAATCAAAGAGATCGAACTGTGAAGTTCGCGAACCCCTGATTCAGGAGGCCGTCGTATCTCCGCAACATCAAGCGGCGTGCTTTTATCCTGCAGGAGGAAATCCGCGATGACTTCCTTTTTTGAAGTGAAAAACCTCCAGGTCACCTATCCCATCCATGGAGGAATTCTCGGGAGACAAGTGGGCGCAATCCACGCCGTGGAAGACGTGAGCTTTCATATCCTTAAAGGTGAAACTGTCGGCCTCGTAGGCGAAAGCGGATGCGGCAAATCGACCCTCGGAAAATCTCTTTTGAAATTGATTCCTGCCAATCGCGGTGAAGTCCTTTTCGAGAATCAAAACATTTTGGCCCTCAATCGAAATGAATTTCAGCCTTTCCGTAAAAGAATTCAGATGATTTTTCAGGATCCCTATTCCTCGCTCAATCCCCGGATGAGGATCGGTGACATTTTGGAAGAGCCCTTTACGATTCACGGTCTATGCCCGAAGGCTGAGAGAAAAGATAAAGTCATTGAACTTTTACAAATTGTAGGACTTCGTCCGGAGTGCTACGAAAAATACCCGCATGAATTTTCGGGGGGGCAGCGACAGCGGATCGGCATTGCGCGCGCGCTTGCGGTGCGCCCCGATTTTATCGTCGCGGACGAACCCGTATCTGCGCTGGATGTTTCCATCCAATCCCAAATTTTGAATCTCTTAAATCGCATTCAAAATGACATGGGACTCACCTTTCTTTTCATTTCCCACGATCTAAACGTCATTCGTTATTTCTGCGATCGAATCATCGTCATGTATTTAGGCCGGGTAATGGAAATTTTAACTCGAGATGAGCTTCTCGATCCCCATTTTAAGAAGCATCCTTACACGGAAGCGCTATTGGCCGCGGCTCCAAGAGCGCACCCCGACAAGGTCCGACAGGTTAAACCACTTAAAGGAGACATCCCGTCGCCCGCCCATCCGCCTTCGGGCTGCGTCTTTCACACTCGATGCCCTGAAGCCAAAGATATCTGCCGCCAACAGATCCCTCTTTTAAAAAACAAAGTTGCTTGTCATTTTCGCGAACGGGATGAGAAAACCGTCGCGTGAGTTCAAAAGGAAAGGGCATTTTACTTACAGGTATTCGAGCGTCGAGTGACATTCACTTAGGGAATTATCTCGGAGCTATGAAACCCGCCATCGAGCGACAAGGGGAATTTCAATCCCATTTTTTTGTGGCAGATCTTCACGCCCTCACTACTGCTCCGAAAAAAGAGGATCTTCGACGAAATGTGCGTTCCATCGCTGCAGCTTGGCTCGCAATCGGATTGGATCCGGAGGCGACCATTCTTTGGAAGCAAAGCGATGTTCGTGAGCATGTTGAGCTGAGTTATTACCTGGCTTGCCTTACATCGATGGGTCTTTTGGAACGAGCCCACTCCTATAAAGATGCCATTGCAAAAGAGACTGTCGTGAAGGCGGGATTATTTTACTACCCGGTTTTAATGGCCGCAGACATTCTTCTCTACGATTCCGATTTCGTACCGGTGGGCAAAGATCAAGCTCAACATTTAGAAATGTGTCGAGATATCGCTACTTTCTTTAACGAGACTTACGGGCAACTTTTTAAATTGCCCCAGGCAGTCATCATGGAGAATGTCGCAATTGTTCCAGGGGTAGACGGTCGAAAGAGGAGTAAGTCGTATCAAAACGGAATTGATCCTTTTGCGTCGGAAAGCGATATGAAAAAGCAGATCATGTCGATTGTGACTGACTCGAAGGGTCTTGCCGAATCGAAGGTCCCCGAAGAAGTCATTCCCTTTCAACTTTATCGACTAATTGCAACGGCCGAGGAAACTGCGGGAATGCACGACGGACTTTGCAAGGGCGGCTATGGCTACGGCGACGCAAAGAAAGAGTTATTACGTAAAATGCTCGAAGTGTTTGGCCCAATGCGCCAACGCTATGCGCACTGGATGTCTCATCCGAATGATCTCGACGACGTTCTTCACGCCGGCGGCGTGCGCGCGAGAGAAAAAGCTCAGAAAATGATGAGCCGAGTCAGAGACCTAGTCGGCTTATAATCATAAAGGACAAACCTGCTTCTCTGCAGGCATACGGGGGGAACTCATGCATTTTTCGCGTCGAATCGTGTCTTCATTTTTACTTTCAATCACTGCCGCTTTGATTTTTTCAAGCTGTGCAAAGGAGAAGGCTACTCTGAATGTGAGTCTCTCAGCGAACAGACGAATGGGAGTTGCGGTTCGAAAGGTCGTCACGCCGTCCGGCGGCATCGCGACCAACCTAACCCCATCACTTCTTCACAGCTGGACAGACGCCGCTCTCCTAAAAACATTTCAACCTAAAATTGTTCCACTCTCGCTCAGTTCCAATGGATTGGATGATCCGGACAATCTTTTTGAAATTGGAAGCAAAGAGATCGACGATGTATTTCTTTTAGATATTACTGTTCCTCAAAATTTTGTCCCTGCTGCAATGACTTCACAAATGAGCGAAAGCGATTTGGAAAAGGCGTTCCAAGAAGCAGTGCGCTCCGAAGCCGCTGCAGAGGACGCAATTCAAGTCGCGGGAATTATTCACAATGGCGCCAACTTAAAGGCCGTGAATGTTTTTAGATTCGTTGTTCCCACCAGTCGGCCGGATCTTGTTGAACCTTTCTATCATTTGGCTTTCAAAAAGAGTGTAATGGGAGCCTTTGCGAATCCAAATATTTATCCTCGAGCCGATGCGCAGTATTACGCGAACCTTCTCTACGTATTCAGTAAACAGAGAGAAAAAGACTACGAAGATAAACTCGAGTGCGAAAACGCCGTCGACGTTCTCAAATATTATCCTAAAGCCAATGTTCTCTATAAATTGGCGATTTCGAAGGGCACCAGTCGAGCCGTTGGGCAACAGAGTGAGATCCAACTTCTCACCAGCCGTCATGATGAATCCGAAGCGCGATCCAAAGTCTTAGAAGAATGTAAGGTCGAGCAACGCGCGGTGTTTGAAGTGCGTTTCGATTACGGAACGTTGGGAGCGGAGGCCATTTCGCAAATTCAGAAAGCTTACGAAACCGCGGAGATGGAAGATTTGCTTCGCAAATACACCTCGAAGCCAGTCAGATTCCGATTTCAGATCGAAGCCAACAACGATCTCAGTTTATTTGTGGATATGCGATTTGATCAGGCGCGATACACCTCATGGATTCAGCAACTAAAGGTTCCATCCAAAATGGGAGCTTTTCAAATTCTCTCGCTCGATCCTTACAAAGCGATGATGCAAAAACTTGTAGCCTTCCGG
>DDSI01000241.1:0-4334 GCA_002343335.1 Bacteriovoracaceae bacterium UBA2394 | reverse complement strand
CACTTTAAAGACGCTCCTTAAAGGTGAAGTCACCGTACCGGTGGATGGACGCTACTTTCCTGAGCAAAAAGTTGTGAAGATGGCTTATCCGAATTCCGTGATTCTGAACGCTCCAGGCTTTCCGAGCAAAACGATCGCCGCAAAGAATGATGGAATTTTTCAGGACAAGGGATGGATCTCACTTGGGAATTGTAAGACGCTCGAAGGAAATCTCACGGAAGATGGTCTCCTTTATCGATTCTTCGGATTCCCCTGCCAATGAACACACAGCATCCCAAACCGTTAGCAGAAGTCCGATACCGTCTCACACTCTATGGTTATCCGGATGAGCTTGCGATTCCGAGTGCTTGCAAACTCGTCTATGGATCCGCCGACAAAAATTTGATCGCGACGATTTCCAATCCTCCCTATACCGTAGGGAAGACATTCGATGTTGCGGAAGCGGAATCCATTCACAAAGAATTGCAACGCTTGGAGATCGCTCATCGCTTAAGCGACACCGCGGGCGTGCAAG
Source organism: Bacteriovoracaceae bacterium UBA2394 (assembly GCA_002343335.1). Classification (GTDB taxonomy): domain Bacteria; phylum Bdellovibrionota; class UBA2394; order UBA2394; family UBA2394; genus UBA2394. Next base: position 3,820 of record DDSI01000241.1, on the reverse strand, counting down.
CCCCGCTAGAATTCAACGTTCCTTCAAGTGAAAAGCAATCGTCGGACGCCGCCGCTGTTTTGAATTTAAAAGCGGTCCATTCAAAAAAGGAAACTGCAAAAGTGGTCACCCCGTCGGGTACCCCTCAAAAGCCGACGGGATTTATTCAACGAAAGGGAAAACGACTTGCCGTTGCCACTATTTTTTCGATTTTGGTCGCGGCTGGAGCTTACACATCCTGGGTAAAACGGAAACCCTCCAACTCTTCGACGACTTCGACAGCGACGAGCGCTACGAAGGAAACGATTTTAGGTGACGATCAAGCTCTCCTCGAGACCTTCACCAAAGAGGTCGAAACGCGCCGCGCGAAAGAAGTAGTTTGGAACAAAGCGGAACCTCAAATGATTTTGAATCAGATGGATGCCATTCGCACCTTTGCCCAATCGTAAGCCAGCATTCGCTACGCCGAAGGTACCCGCGTGCAAGTGCGAGAAAATACTTTGATGATCGTCGGTCAGAGTGAGAACGATACGCCTTCCAATCGTGAGATTCAGCTGGAAGATGGCTCCATTGACACTCGCTTAAAAGCTTCATCAGAACCTCGAAAATTTTCGATTCGTACATCTTCGGGAGTTCTAGAGTTAACAACTCCGCCGCCAGGATCAAAAGGAGATACACAAGTTCAAACTTCTTTGAAGGGAGGAGAACTTCAGGTCGCCGTAACCGAAGGAAAGGTTCTTCTCCGACCTGCGCAAAAAGACGCGGCTCCTGTTGAAATCGGAAGCATGCAGAAATTGGTAGCCACGAAAGACAGCGTGAGCGCGCCGATTAGTCTGGTACCGAAGATCTTCGTCATTGCACCTTCGAATGAAATGCGACTTCAGTTCGACCCCAGCAAAACATCAACCACTCTCGTAACCTTTCAATGGAACGAAGTGCGAGAGCCCAATGATCGCGAGACTCCGTATCATGTACTCATCGGTTCGGATCCAGCTCTTCAAACAATTTTACTCGATCAAGAGACGCCGAGCCTTGAATTGAAATTGAACTATTTGGATATTGGAACGCTATATTGGAAGGTTCGCACCGTCATCCAAGGTACGCTGTTCGAAAGTGAAGTTCGTCGATTATATGTGGAAAAGAAGTCTCAGCACTAAGATCTTTCTTTCCTTTACGCTTCTCACTCTTCTGGAGGTCGTCGCGTTAGCGTATGTTTTCTCATCTATTATTCTACGTGATACGGAGACATACCTCTTTGAAGCGCTATCAAATCGTACGCAACTCGAGGCAAGTCATTACTTACAATTGACCGCTAAAAATATTCCGCCGGTCGAATCTGCTAATAAATTGAAATTGGATCTTATCGATTCGTCGGGTAACTTTTTGGTATCGAATCGAAATTCTTCCAAAGAATTTAACGCGATGGAGATCTTACCTCTCCTTCCAGAGCGGGGAACCGTGGTCACTCCCTGCAAAAGCCTTCAAAATATTCCGCACTATTGCTCCATGAGTGTCGTTTCGGCCGAACCTCGCCTTTGGATTTTTGATGCGAGTCTGCAAGCATCGGTTTGGCAAATCTTTTGGAGCAATGGAAAAGAGATTCTATTTTTTGCATTGATCCTCATTGTCCTAGGCCTCGCACTCACCTATTTATTTTCACGAGTACTACTTCGCCCGCTTAAACAATTTGCTCGGGCAGCGGGTCAAGTTTCTGAAGGCACTTACACGGATGTCACACTTCCTAAAGGAAGAAGCGATGAAGTTGGAGGACTTGCTAAGGCCTTTGAGAAAATGATTCGCGATTTACGAGAGCGTGAGCATTCTCTCGCGGCTTCAGCCGTGAAGTTAGCGCACTCCGCTCGACTTGCCAGCATTGGCCAAATGGGCGCAGGCATCGCCCATGAAGTGAAGAATCCCATTACCTCGATGATGGGGTATGCAAGAATTTTGGCTAAACAAGCGACAGACCCTTCAATGAAAGAGAGCGCTGAGATCATCGTGAAGGAAAGTGAGCGGTGTAATCAGATTCTTCAACAGATGCTTCGATTTGCTCGCAATGATCCGCAGGAAAAGAAGCCCTATGCCATTCAGGAGGTACTCAACTCCACGATGCTTCTCGCAAAGGCCGAAGCAGATTTGCGAGGAGTAAAGCTGAATTTAGAAAAGACGACCGACGGTATTGCAATCGGTAGCGCTCAGCAGGTTCAGCAAGTGCTTTTGAATTTGATATTGAATGCCATTCAAGCTTCTTCGGAAAATTCCACGGTAGATATCCGAAGCTATGATGATGGAAATTTTGCCGTCGTCGAGATTGAAGATCGTGGAAAGGGCATCCCCCTCGCTCTCCAAGGTAAAATCTTCGATCCCTTCTTTACAACGAAGCCCAAGGGCGAGGGCACAGGGCTCGGTCTTTCGGTGGCTCTCGAGATTATCCAAAACCAAGAAGGACAACTTCAATTCGAATCCGAAGAAGGCCGAGGCACAAAGTTCACCATTCGACTCCCCTTAGCCGAGCGAAGTGCTGCGGCGCATGCCTCATAAATCCAGTCCGAATTTTCCTCGCCAAACACCCCCTTGGCTTCCATAGTTTGTAGATATGAAGGTTCTCATCATCGATGATGAAACAAGCCTCCTCAAGCTGCTTCAGCTCAGCCTCAAAGACGCTCAAATGGAAGTTACAACGGCCGACACCGCCGCGAAGGGAATTGAAGCCTTTCAAAAGGAATTGTATGACGCGGTGCTCTGCGACATTGGACTTCCGGATAAGGATGGCCTCGAAGTTCTGAGTGAACTAAAAAATGCGCAACCCGCAGTGCCGGTCATCATGATCACTGCGCATGGCTCGATTCAATCTGCTCTTACAGCCATGAAACGCGGGGCGTATGACTACATTCAAAAGCCTTTTGAGCCGGAGGAAATTCAGATCGTATTAGAACGGGCGCAGCGCGAGCGAAAACTGCAGGAAGACTATTCGCGACTCAGGCAACAGGTTTCGAGTCAGTACGATTTTTCCAACATCATTGGACAGTCCGCAGTTTTGAAGGACGTCTTTCAAAGAATTAAGAAGGCCGCTGACACAAAAACTACCGTTTTGATTCTGGGCGAAAGCGGTACGGGGAAAGAACTGCTCGCAAAAGCGATTCATTTTAATTCCCCCCGAAAAAATCAGCCGTTCGTGGTCGTTGATTGCGGCGCCATACCTCCGAATCTTTTAGAGAGTGAACTCTTCGGATATGTAAAAGGCGCTTTCACAGGCGCGGATCGGCCAAAGAAAGGTCTTTGCGAAGAGGCTGACAAGGGCACACTTTTTTTGGATGAAATCGGGGAAATGCCTATCGATCTCCAGAGTAAATTACTAAGGCTCTTGCAGGAGAATACGATTCGGCGCGTAGGAGAGACCAAGCCGATCACGATCGACATTCGAGTCGTTGCGGCGACCAATAGAAATCTGGAAGAAGAAGTAAAAAATGGAAAATTCCGACAGGATCTTTTCTACCGACTGAATGTGGTGCCACTCACCGCTCCTTCTTTACGGGACCGCCGAGAAGACATCCCACTTTTGGCAAATCACTTTTTAAAGAAATTTGCGAAGGCACATCATCGCGCGGTAACTGCGATTGATCCTCATGTCATGAATCGCATTACTCACTACGGCTGGCCTGGAAATGTTCGCCAGTTGGAAAATCTCATGGAGCAAATGGTAGTAATGGCTGACGGACCCACGCTCACGATGGATCACCTCCCTCCGCCGCTCAATGAGAATGCGGTGATTGAACCGCCAAGCATTCCAGACCGCGATTGGGATTTGAAAAAAGCTTTAAGCGACATTACGGCATACACT
>DDSI01000074.1 GCA_002343335.1 Bacteriovoracaceae bacterium UBA2394 | reverse complement strand
CATCTTTTCCGGGCCTTCAGGGATTGGAAAATCCACATTGGCGACCGCTGCCGTTTATGCGGGCTACAAAATTTTGTCCGATGACATTGCCATGATTCGATTTCCAGCCGAATCTTCACCCAAGGTGTCGCCAGGTTATCCACAGTTGAAGCTATGGGAGAGCACCCTTAAAGCTTTTGAGATAAGTTCACAAAAGTTAAAATCAATTTACAATCGAATCGATAAATTTAATCTACCGATTCCGAGATCCTTTGACGCGCGAACTCTCCCCGTACGAAATATTTTTACTCTCAAAGTGGAGGATCGAAATGACCTTCGCTTCCAGCGCCTTACCGGTCGGAATGCATTTCTAGCACTCCATTCCAATACATACCGCATCGAATTTCTGAACCAGATCGGCGACCGCCGAGTCCATTTTGAAAGATGCGGCGATCTGCTCAAGAGAACTGCTATCTACGAATTGTGCCGGCCCCAAGTTGGATATGATCCCATCAAAATGATCGACGAATGCATCAATTTCCGGGAAAACAAGACTGATGAAAGTTTGGACGGAGACCACACCCCTCAAACGCAATCCTCTCGCACTCTCTAGTAAGATTCATGAAGAAATCGTGCTCTTTGATGATCAACAAGGTTCTTACTTTGCGCTCGATCTGGTGGGATCAAAAATTTGGGAATTGCTTCAAGAGCCGAGGACTTTAAACGACATCGTCACAGAGCTTTGTTCAGTTTTTGAAGTCTCCGAAGAAGTCTGCAGAAAAGACGTCACAGGCTTTCTCAATCAAATGATGGAGAAAAACCTCGTAGAACCCATGAATTCCTGGAACGTTCCGAAAGTGAAAGAACTCGAAGTCGCAAAGACTGCCGGGGGCATCATGAATATTGACGAGAGCAATAACGGAATCCTTCTTTCATAGCTCTGTTTTTGTGCAGCATAGCAAATGCCCAACATCTCTATACTGGAGATGACTATGAAAAAGCGTCGCGCGTTGCGCTATCCACTTGTTCTACTCTTAACCTGCATGACTGACATTCATGCATCCGCATTGGATCTTTCATCCCTCTTGATTGAAGGCGCCGATTTAATGGAAAACCGGAGTCCTACAACGCATGGAGATAGTGGAGCACAGTTCACACGGCTTGGAGCTGCCACCCCAGAAATAACGACAACAAATATTTACTTTCACACTAGCGCTGCGTGCAATGGGGGGTTCTTAGGATCCTTTCAAGTGAATGGATTCTTTATTTTTGTCGATAACAAAACTTACTACACTTCCGCGGAAAGCATTTATGCAGCTGCGCAAAATGCTGCGATCAATCCAGCTCTCATACAATCTTTTGAAATCGATTACATCGGAAATGGCGGCGACTCTTATATTAAATATTGCGCACCGAACGTCGCATGCAACGCGGGGACCACCGAATGCATCGCTGCCGGCCACAATCAAGATCCCGTCAATGTGGAGTGGGGACTCGCACTACCTTAACAAGATCACACCGCCGACTCACCGGAGTGCTAAACATGCACTCCGGTAAAATATGAAAATACTCCAAAGATTTTCAAGAGCCAGATCACCAAAACGATGATCACAACTCCGTTGAGTATTTGTTTCACCGTCGGCTGCATCGGAACAAAACGATTGATGAGCCACAGTAAAACTCCGACCGCAACGATGACTAAGATGACGGTGAGAAGCGGCATAGGTTATTCTTCTCCGGTACTTGAAAAAAGCTTGGCGAAAACGTAACCCGCCACTGCGGCAGCTCCTACGGCGAGAAGTGGATACTTCTTCACACGAGTTTCTGTGGCTTTCACGATTCTTCGCGCACTTTTCTGACCTTGAGTAAGAAGGTTCTGGGCAAGATCTCGCCCATCTTGAACTCTCTCTATTCCATGCTGAACTTTTTTGAAAAAGTCCGAACCTTGAATGACGTTATTAGTACTGCGATGTTGTCGATGATCTGATTTTCTTGCGTGTTGCATTGAATTTCTCCTCTACACTCAGTATAGGCCGCAAGAAATCTAGACCAACCAACTTTAGTCTCCTTACTTTGGTCCAAGTCCGGTCACCAAAATCCCGGGACCGTCCCCTTAGGAGAATCCTTTGCATCGACTTTGCATTCGACCTCGAAGGCGCAAACATTTTCGCCATTTATTTTTTTTATCCAGGCTTTTTGGTCATCCAAACTCTTTCCCAAATATTCTTGGCGCATTTCTTCCGAGAACGTTTTTTCCACAGGAAATAAACACCAACAGGCGTCATCCATTTTCAATTTTTTCGCCTGACTTCCAAACAACTGTTTCTGGCCGATGTTCATAAGATAGCGGTCGATCCCCAAAGCCATCAGATGTTTTTGCGAAGAATCCCCGAGCTCCACTCCGCGCTTGGACCAAATGAAGGTCTGAAAGAAATGATCCGGCACTGTGCCATGTTGATAGATCATTGCGGCCGCGGCATAATCCGCGGGAGTTATGATACAACCCTCACCAAAAATTTCCCCTACCCGCTTTCGCCTCTGAAGATCATTTTTTAACATCGTCTCGGTCCTGTCTTTAGGCCACGGCTTATCAGAATTGGCTTCGATCTCTTTGCGATCGTCTTGATCACCCTTCAGAAGGGTTTGAAGCTCTTCGGAGTGATTACATGGCGCATTCGTCAATGCGAGAGCAGCGCCGAAAAAGAAAATAGAAATCATGGAGATGGCATAGCCCAATTCCCCCAAATGAGACATCCATGACCCGCGTAAGCGCCTGAAATTAGGCCCAGTCCCCTGAAATCGCTCAGATTTTCTGCAGCATGGAACTTGCTCTCTTAGAAGAGTTGATGTTGAAAGCGCCACAAATGGTTAAGAGATTCGCGCTCATGTTAATCCTCCTCGCTCCCTCTCTGACGACGGACCTGCACGCCACGTTTTTAAGCGCATGTCGAGATGGGGTGAACGGTCTGCTTTTTCGATCCGCGGGCCGCCCTACCCAAAAACCCGAGCAATCCATCCGCACCCAACTTAGCTCTCGAGGGTTAATCATTCAGGGAAATATTCCACCCCTGTACCGCATTATTTTTCCCATGATCATGCAACTCGACAGCACTTATCGAAAAGAGAATGGATTCGTGGACGTTAACCGCACCTACGAAATGAATGTTCAGAGAATTTTAGATGGTTTGAATATCAACGTAGAATTCGGAACGATGCTCAACAACCCCATTCTTAAAGTTGAGCGAAATGGAAGAATAACATTCATCCGAACTGATGTGGAATTTGCGCAATATGTAGGAGATCAAATTTTAATCGAGATGGATTCTAAGGATTCCAATTCTCAAATGTTCAGAGATCAAGTCGCTGAAATTCGAAAAGAGCTTCAAGCTCTCGCGGATAAAAAGCAAATTACTGAAAGCTACGCCCTTTGGTGGTTTCAGTTGGCATACATTTGGAATCTCGATCAAAAAAAAGCTCAGAATATGGTGCATGAAGCCTATGCTATGATTTTTTTAGCGCGGACGAATCCTCATCTCTTTCAGAGAAACAAGGCTAAATTCTTTTGGCATTTTGAATCGGAGAGCGGTTTGGAGTCCAAAGAGAATCCAACAACCACGGACTTTATGCTGATTAAAGACAATAAAACCGTCATGCATGTCGAGGTAAAGTCTGTCTCGCAAGTCCGTGGAGGATCCGACCTCATCAGACCTATCACCGCCACGATTCAAAAATTGACCTCTCCTGGCATTCGATTGCGAGCCACGAAACCTGACCCAAACGATTCCGGAAAAGACGTGATGAATAATTCTCCCATCACGATCGAACACTTCACAAATCCGAAAGCGCTTGTGATCTCCACCGATTTGGAGATTCATCGCGCCATCGATTTTGAAAAAAATTCACAGCCTATGCGCCTCTACGCAGACGGTGAGGTCGAATTATTTTCGAAGGCCGAACCCTACAAAGTTGTCGCAAGACGAAACATCTTCATCGATTTTCTTCGGGAGTTGGACAAACGCCCGGAAACTCAAAAGTTGGCTTCCGTCGTCCTCTTAGATCGCTGGGGAAACCATTTAGCCACTTTTCATCCGGATGCGGATGAAGCTGGAGAATGGAAGTGGAACTTTACGACCAAACCGCTGGCGCTCTATTTTGAAGGCCATGGAAATTTCTCTCGCGCGGCTCTGATCAAAGACAAGCCGTCAGACCAGGCTGAGAGAATCATCTTCATAGGCGACCTAGAAAAGCCTGCAGACATTGTCGAACCTTGATTTTTTGAGTTGTCGGAGAATTAAGTTAGCACCAGGGATGGCCACAGGAAGTCCTTCAATGGATTGGTAGCTTTCAATTGGCAGTAAAAGCCATCCTACTCCAGCGCCTCTTCCAGCATTTGCTTCATCAATGATTGGTAGGGCACCTGTCGCTTCTTGGCCGCTTCCTTTAACATTGAGAGCAATCGAGTCGGCACGCGAAGGCTAATCAATTTGCTCTTTTCACGCACCGCCGTCTTCTCTTCTCCTTGAAGCGTTCGATAATTTTCAAGAAATGTTGCGATCTGGCTGGGCGTGGATTTTCGCATTCTCTCTAGATATTCATCCGAAAAGTATTGAATCGTCCTCATGCCAATTTCTCCAGAGCCTTAATATCTTCCAAATCTTGTGCACGTCCCGCGGCTTTCTTCATTTTAATGAGTGATGATAAAGCGAGAATTTTAACGTCAACTCCTTGAATCCTTTTCGTCGTTGTTTTTTGCATTGAAATATCGTCGGTGAGCAAGATGTCAACCAATCGAGTAGGATCCTTAGAATCGACAAACCCCCAAGCCACAAGATTTCTATTCTCAATGTACTCTTTTCTAAATTTCGAAATTTCCTGATGGGTGACCGGGATTCGAGAAACAAGCTTCAAGGAGCGAAGCGTCAACTCGACCGCCTCTAAATGTTTGGGCTTTAAAGAAATGACGAAATCAATATCGACGGTACCTCGCACAGCTCCGTGAAGAGCAACGGCATATCCCCCCGCCACCGCATACGGAACCTTTGCAGCTGTAAATGCTCGAACCACTTCAAGGAGAAACATATATACAGTATATACAT
>DDSI01000271.1:240-4541 GCA_002343335.1 Bacteriovoracaceae bacterium UBA2394 | reverse complement strand
CAACGACTAAAAAAGGTTCGATCACTTCCGTGCAGGCGATTTACGTTCCTGCCGACGACTTGACGGATCCCGCGCCTGCAACGGCGTTCGCTCACTTGGATGCAACGACGGTGCTCAGTCGTGCGATCGCGGAACTCGGAATTTATCCGGCGGTGGATCCGCTCGATTCCACGTCACGAATTTTGGATCCCCAGGTGATTGGACATGAGCACTATGGAATTACTCGTCGAGTTCAAGCGACACTTCAGCGCTACAAAGATCTTCAAGACATCATTGCGATTCTGGGGATGGAAGAATTGTCGGAAGATGACAAGATCACCGTCTCGCGCGCTCGTAAGATTCAGCGATTTTTGAGTCAGCCCTTCTTTGTTGCTCAACAGTTCACGGGAATACCTGGAGCTTATGTGGAGCTGAAGGACACGATTCGTGGCTTCAAAGAAATTCTGGAAGGCAAACACGATGATCTTCCGGAACAAGCTTTCTACTTGGTAGGAACGATTGAAGAGGCGGTTGCTAAAGCTCAGAAATTGGCCGAGGCAGCCTAATTGGAGAGTGTATGAAAGTTTCGTTGGCGACTCCTGACAAGGTGATATTCAAAATGGACGGAGTAGAGTCGGTAAAATTGGCGGCTCATAAGGGCAATGTGGAAATATTGCCCCGCCACACTAATTACATTTCTCTCATTCTTCCTGGCGAAGTGAGTGTCAAAGCTTCTGATCAATCATGGAAAAAATTTGAAGTGTCTGACGGAATCGCCAAGGTGGAGTCGGGTGCGGTATCTTTACTTTGCACAAGCGCAAAGGCGCTAAGCACCTAAGGCATTAACTCTTCACACCGATTTTAATGGATAGTTTTCCGTCTTCCTTTTTAGTGAGACCGATGCTGACGGTTTTGCCAGGATTTTTTTCACGGGCGCGTTGCAATTCTTTCTGAATGCTTTCCACAAACTTTTCTTTGGCGGGAATCTTGTCGCCCGCTTTCATGGACGCTTTCACTTTGTCATACAGATCTTCAAGTTGTTTGAGGGATTTGCCCTTGGCGGGCGCATTCGAAGTCTTCTCTGCCGCGGCATTTGGTGAGTTTGCCCAATCGGGCCGCTGCTGTTCGGAGGTCTTTTTTTCTAAAAGAAAAAGATCTCGCTTGTAAGTTCCCTCTTCAATCTGCCGATGAATTTTTTCCCACAAGCGCTGATATTGCAGATACTGCGCCTTGATCCCCTGATAGCGAAACTTCGTCGCAGTGGCTTTAACGTCGAGCATGTTGATTCCGTTCAATGCTTTTTTAAAGGCATCGTGTTCCCTCAAAGGCTCAAGTTTAAGAAGTCCCGCAAAATGCTGTTCGTAAAGCAGCTTTAGGTGCTTAAGGTCCTTCTCGATTCTAAACAGCTTGAGCTCGATACTTTCGGGTACGGGAGAGGCCATGGAAATTATTTTACCACGCGGGACGACCGCGCCCGGCTCTGGGGTGGGAGAGTCGCATTGGCCAATCTGCTGCCCTGGCTAAGCCTTTCATATCTTTCAACAAATTGAGCGCTCGCCCGAGCATGGGTATTGCACTTTCTATCGGTTTGGAGAGTGAAATGGCATTGCTTGGATTCATCCAGCGCGGACATCATTTTTTTAAAGCGCGAACGGCTCTAAGTTGCCTCGTTGCGTCGTTGTGCATTCTTCCCGCGATCGGGTTTGCGGGTGGGAGTGAACAACTACTATTTCTTCCGGACGGCTCGAGAGCCACGACGACTAATTTTTCCACGAGTGAAACTTTTAAAGTGGTCCTTCCGAATCTCTGTGGTACGGCGACGCGAGCTTGCTTTCCTTGGAAGATCATCACTTCCACTGGAATTCCGGCGACAACTTATAAAACAAAGATCGACGATGCTTTTCGGTTGTGGACCAACATTACAACTCTCGATGTCGAATTCAGATATGCGGGCGCGGGAAATGATTTTTCGCTTCCTTATCAAATGACGGGTGTTCCGCCGCAGCGAGAGAAAGATGCCTTCAATAATGAGATTCTCGCTGGAGATTTTTACATTGCAATTCCGGAGACCACCTCAGGTATTCCGGCAGAGATATTGCCCTTTGGTCCGAGCGAATATTTGAAATCTAAAATTTACTATGTTCCTAATCTGGCTCAAAAGACCGTCGAAGTGCGGTGGGCTGGAATTTATGTGAATCCTGCCTATCGCAATAGTGATGCTGTTCGACTGACCACCATCCTCGCTGCGGAAGTCGGGCGAATAATGGGACTTGCTTCGTCTGGCATTCCCTCCTCACTCCTCTATGTGTTCCGTGAAAACCAAATTTTATTTTCGGATCTTTCCATCGAAGACGAATTCTGGGCCTCCTCAAAATATCCGATGCCTAACTTTCAAAGTGCAAAAGGAAAGATCTCGGGACGATTAATTGATGGTCGAGATGGATCAGGTTGGATGGGCGGGCAAATTTCGCTTCTCCCGTTCAATCGCGTCGGAGATTTTGTGAATTCAATCAATCGGAGAGCATTGACCGTACTTGGTGCCACCACTTCAAAAAACGGGGACTTTCAATTCGATGCGGTGGATCCAGGAGAATATATTCTCATTGCGGAGCCACTCAACTTTTCACCTTTCAACTATATCCTTTTCGATGAGGCGACGCGGTTTTTTGGACGCTCTGAAATTTTCGATATCGAGTTTTATGATGGAAAGGGTCGTGAAGGAAATCATGAAGCGGTCTTATCCTATTCTCCTTCTTCCATCGAATACGCTGCCAAAATTGTTGTCGTCGCAGGAGCGGAGACGAAGGATGTCGAAATCATCACCAATCAAGCCGATGAAGGTTTAGCGCCCATCGTGGCAAAGGGATCTACCAATGAGATGCTTTCGGATATTTTACCTGCCGAGGCCATAAACTACGAAGCCCCAGAGGGTCAAAGTGGCGGCGATGGTGGATGCGCGTTGAGGAGCGTATCAGATGCGGATTACTCGACGTTTGAATTCGGTTGGATACTTACGATCCTTTTTTCTGTCGTATTCCTACGGCTTCTAAGGCTACAGGATCGGAGAGTAAAATAACGTCATTCTGAATTCCTGTGACGCGGACGATTTGATCGATCTGGCGTTTTCCTTGTTCATCGCGCTTCAGCTGGACAATGATGTGAACTGCTTGAGCGATTTGTCGGCGAGCTGAGCTTACTGTCATTCCCAAGTTTGCAGATAAAAGCAGACTTTCTAAGCGGCTTAAGACTTCTCGCGGAGAATTGGCGTGCAGGGTCGTCATGGATCCTGAATGCCCTGTGTTCATGGCTTGAAGCATGTCAAAGGCTTCGGCCCCTCGAACTTCACTTACGATGAGTCGAGAGGGGCGCATTCGCAAACACTCGATAATAGCCGAACGTAAATTCCCTCGACCCGATTCAATGGCGACGACATGAGGGTGAGGCCAATCTACTTCTGCCTCTTCCTCAACGACGATCACTCGATCTTCCGACTGAACTTTTTCTACGAGACTTCGAAGGAGAACGGTTTTTCCCGTGGATGTTCCACCGGAAACAATAATATTTTGTCGATCGGCAAGAGCGCGCGTCAGGAAATCAATTTCTTCCGCGGATCCAAACAGCGTTTTTTGGAGGTCGTCGAGAGATAAAACAGTTTGTTTTGCTTTACGTATGGCCAGATGCGGAAGTTCAACAATCGGCGGAAGCGCTGCCTGAATCCGAAGCGTCCGATGGAGACGCGTGGAATACCAGCCATCTCCTTTCGCTCCAAATGCTCGAATTTGATTCTCCAAATATTCGAGCGACTGGAATGCCCATGGGCTTCGGAATAAATTTCCACGGTAGTCTACAAAGATTTGTTTGGGACCGTTTATCATCACTTCATCGAATTCCGTTTCTCGAAGGAGATATTCCCACAGCGCCTCATCTGAAGCCGGCTGGAAGGAGAACTTTGGCGCGTCTAGCTTTGTCGATCCCCTCAAATCGAAAATGATTCGATGGCCTTGAATATTAATTTGATCCTTCGGTGAAAGCTTTTGCTGAAAAACGAGAGCATTTTGATTGAGGTGAATTCCTTTGTGTTTGAGAACATTGACTACCCACCAGGCGTTTTCTGCAAATTTGATCTCTACGAGGAAGGGATCTTTGAAATGAGTGAGAACAATATCCGCGCTTTCTTGAGTCCCAATCGTGACACTATCGGCGCTGAGAATGACTGATCTTTTTCGCAGCGTTGGAGGATTGTCATTGTTGACCTTCTCCAAAATTTGAAGATGAACTTCCATGCTTCCTTACTCGTTCAATTATTTTGGCAAGCCTCTGGA
>DDSI01000271.1:0-232 GCA_002343335.1 Bacteriovoracaceae bacterium UBA2394 | reverse complement strand
CAGTTGGCCCGCGTGTCTTTTGGTTCTGCATCACATCCCCCATCGTCCAAAACGGGGGCTGGCGTCGCATTGGCTTTTTGCGAGGATGAGTCGGCATTTACGAGGACCATGGCGGTAGCTACCGCGGCGCTGCCAGAACTTCCGCAAGACTGTTCTCCTCCGCACCCGGAAAGTAAAATCACGAATGTCCAAAGAATCCAAAGTGTTGCAAATCTGTCGTTTGGCATAATAA
>DDSI01000061.1 GCA_002343335.1 Bacteriovoracaceae bacterium UBA2394 | reverse complement strand
GTACAACCGTTTCGGTCTTCATCGGAAATGGAGATGGGACCTTCAAGCCTCGGACAACGGTAACGACAGGTTCCGCGCCAAGTGCTGTAGAACTTGCCGATTTAAATAACGATGGAGACTTGGACTTGGTCGTTGCAGATAGTGGGGCAGCACAAGTTTCCGTCTTACTAGGAAATGGAGATGGAACTTTTCAATCGCGCTTGACGACGACGGTGGGCACCACTCCCTACGATTTGCGAACGGGCGATCTAAACGGAGATGGAATTCTCGACATCGTTACAGCAAATGCCGGTAGTGCCAACGTATCGGTCATTCTTGGAAATGGTGACGGCACCTTCCAAGCGGCGGTGAACACGAGCGTTCAGACGGCCCCTCGAGGCGTGGAGTTGGGTGACCTCGATGGAGACGGAGATTTAGATGTCGTGGCGACCAACAACACGACGGGAAGTGTATCCGTCCTGCTCAATAACGGCGTGGGAACTCTTGGAGCTGCGGCCAACACTGCAGTGGGGACGACTCCGGAAAAATCCAGACTGGGAGATATCAATGGCGATGGGATTCTAGACATCCTCGTTGCGGAAGAAGGTTCACTCTATATTGGTATTCTGCTCGGAAACGGAAATGGAACTTTTCAAGCGCGAACCACGATCAGCTCGGCTGGCGGCGGAGCGGATGGGATCACAGACCTTCGCTTGAACGACTTCAACGGGGACGGTGTTTTAGATATCGTGACGGCGGACTATACCGCGGCGGCGGGATCGACGGCTTCCATTCACTTGGGCAATTCGAAAACGGCGGACGGTAGTTCCGATATCGACGTGCGTTCACAAGTGAAAGCGACCAAACTCGTAAAGATCTTAGACACGGTTTTAAATACGCTTCGTTCCGAACAGGCAGATCTAGCGTCTTATCATGTTCGATTGGAGCAGGCCGTGAACTATAACGGGGGAATGGTGGAATCCTATACGACGGCGCTCGGTTTGGCGGAAGATGCGGATATTGCGGAAGAGACGACGAATCTCACGCGAAACCAAATCTTGCAACAGGCTCAGGTGGCCGCGTTATCGCAAGCCAACCTAAATATGCAAACCGTGTTGTCGCTTTTGAGAGTGTCGTAAGAAAGGAAGAGAAGGTCAGTTCAATTTAAAGACATCCTCTTTGGGAAGGGTCTTTTCGGAGATGTCCTTTCCATCGAAACTGAATAATCGCGTGTGGTCGTCCACCGTCATCTGGAGATGAAGAGGGCGCTTCCAGCAGCGATAAAGATTTTGAAGGGTGTCTTTAGCAGTAGCGATTTTTACTTCGACGCCCTCAAAACGATGACAAAGATAGAGTTCGCCTCGATTTTGATAGTTTCCATCGACCACAAAAATTCGTGGTCGCCCCATGTTCGTCAATTGAAACAATAATTGACGTTTAATCTTTTCGAATTCCCGAGAAGCAATTTCATACTCATTCGTTTTGGGATTCATTTGGAAGGTGAATAATTTATGTTCTGCACAGAAATCCGGAGTCAGAAACTCGTCCAAAAAAGTGACATCATTGTATATCTTTCGGACTTCGAAAATCTTTTCACGACCCTTGCCTGTTTTTAGATTCCACTCCTTCTTCGCTACGAGATCCGTGCAGTTTTCAAAGTCACTTCCAAACTTGCCCTTGTCCCATCGATCTTCGATGTGCCTGAAGAGTTCCAAGCCAATTTTATAGGGATTGAATCGTCCTCCCGCCATTGAAACAGTTCCCGAGTGATGATCGGCATAGTCCACGACTTCAGAATCCTTCATGGCCTTTCTGGTCATGATCGTGGAATGCCAATAGCTCGCCCAGCCTTCATTCATGACTTTGGTTTGTGCCTGCGGGAGAAAATAGTACGCCTCTTCCCGAATGATCATCAAAATGTCACGTTCCCAATTCTCAAGCGGCGCATAATCAATCAAAAATTGGAGCGTATCTTGAAGCGGTTGCTCTGGAATGCGTCTCTCTTTCTGGCTTTGCTCTAGGATGCGCTTCTTTTGTTCTTCGAGAAATTCAGGAGGGTTAATGTATTTATCCATGTAACCCTTTGCTCTCAATTTTGGAACCTGCATACGTGTAGGATCCATCGCGGGTTCTTCCGCCGCAGCTTCTCGCGTGCGAACCATGAAGTTACCATGCGGATCGATCAAATTGTCGATGGAGAGGCACGTGTCCACAAAGGCTTCGACACGTTCATATCCAAATTTTTCGATATAGCGGCGCACTCGAATGGCATGATTGGCCATCATATCGATCGCTTTGCGATTGGTGGCGGCAAAGTAAGCATTGTTCTTGAAGAAATCGGCATGGCCGAAGACATGGGCCATCACGAGCTTTTGATCCATCACGGAGTTGGATTTGAGGAGGTAAGCAATTACCGGATCGTTGTTGATCACCATTTCATAAATCTTGGAAAGACCCCAAGCATAGGATTTCGAAAGACGCTCATACTCCATTCCGAAAGACCAGTGGGGATACCGCGTAGGAAATCCTCCGTAGCTGGCGACTTGATTAAGTTCCTCGAAATCTAAAATTTCAAAAATTGTGGTGAGAAAATCGAGTCCGTAGTCACGCGCGTATTTTTCAATCTCGTCCTGAAATAGTCGAAGCTCTTTCGGTAAATCCGCCACGTTTTATAATCCCTTATTCAAAAACTCTTTAATCGAATCGTAAATCGATTCCTTGTTTGGAATCCGAGAAGCAATCACACGATCAAAATGTTGCTTCCCATCTTGAAAGTGCTCTTTTAAATCCCGAAAAAATTGGCCACTTCCGTAAAGACTTTCCACTTGGCCATAACAAAACATATTGGATTTCGGTAGAATTCGATCGGAAAGAATTTGAAAACATTTCTGAGTATCGTCTGCGCTCCAGTTATCTCCATCAGAAAAATGAAAGGGATAAATATTCCATTCGGTTGGCGAATAATATTTTTGAATCATTTCATCGAGGAGAAGATAAGCGCTGGAGATAATGGTACCGCCCGATTCACGAGTCGAAAAAAACGTCTCGCGATCCACTTCACGGGCCGAGGCATCGTGAACAATGTATCGGGTTTCAAGTCCTTTATATTGCGAGCGCAGCCAGGTATCGATCCAAAACGATTCTGTTCGAACGATCTCCTTTTGTTCGTCACCCATAGAGCCTGACACGTCCATGATCATAATGATCACGGCCGAGTTGTTATCCTGAGGTTTGCTTTTCCAGGTGCGATAACGCTCGTCTCGGGCCTGGGGAACGATCAGCGGATTTTCTTCGTTGTAGGTACCGGAAGAAATCTGCCGAAGAAGCGCTTGTTTATAAGTGCGTTTAAAATGGAGTAGCGATTTGGGTCCTATATTGTGAATACCGCTATATTTATCTCGAATCGAAGAAAGGTTTTTATCTCCGCGAGGCTCAATGCGTGGCAAACCCAATTCTTCGCCCATGATGGCGGCGAGCTCTTCGAGAGTGATGTCGACTTCGCGAAGGTGAATGCCTTCTGCATTCCCCGCCTGGCCTTGTCCGTCTTTGCCTTCACCTGGCCCGAGCGGTTGCCCAACGTCTCCGTCACCCGCGCCGATCCCTCGACCTTTGTTGTCACCGAATTCGAAATGGGGGAGGTCAATGGAAGGCATGGGAAGACTGACGATATTCTTCCCTTTCCGCGCAATCATCTCTCCTTTGGAGATGTACTTACGCAGTTCCTTTTTAATCTTTCCTCGAATGATCTGGCGGAATCGCGCGTGATCCGTGTTGATCTTGAGGTACACGTTGAACATCCATTCTGAGCGCAGCGGAAATTCAAAAATTTGGTCCCAGTTCCGCGGCTCGTTTAAACAATCACATCCAAAACAAACGTCACTCGAACAAAATCAAAGGGCGGTTTTCTTAGCCTTTATCCTTAATATCACCGCGCGCAAAAATCGACGCGACGAAATTCAAAATATCCGTCGCACTCTCTTCGTTGTAACCAAAGTTTTTGATCAAGCGAGTCTTTACGATATCGATCTTCTCTTGGGTTTCGCGATCGATCACGTTCGAAACCAAATTGGTGAGCTTGATTGAATCTTTTTGGTCTTCGAAGAGTTTCAGTTCTAGCGCCTTATGAAGTCGTTCATTCGTGCGGTAATTGAAGGTCTTTCCTTCCACGGCGAGCGCTCCGATGTAATTCATAATCTCGCGTCTGAAGTCATCCTTGCGAGATTCGGGAATTTCGATCTTTTCTTCGATCGATCGCATGATTTTCTCATCGGGCTCTTCATATTGACCGGTGAACTTGTTTTTCACCTTTTCGCGCTGAGTGTAGGCTTTGACGGCGTCAATATAGTTTGCGCAGAGCTTCGTGATGGAGTCTTCATCGCTTGAGACCGCTCGTTGCACTTCGTTTTTCACGATGTCTTCGTATTCTTGCCGGACGACGGTCAAAAGTTCGCGATAACGCTTTCGAGCGTCTTCGCTTGAAATGAGCGAATGGCCTCGTAAGCCGCCTTCGAGTTCATTCAACACCATGAAGGGATTCACGGAGGTAGATTCATTGGAAACCAGCGCGTTACTGATTTTATCTTGAATGTATCGAGGCGAAATCCCTTCCATACCCTCGCGAGGTGATTCCTTTCGAAGCTCTTTGATATTGTCTTCGGTAAATCCGGGAAGGCTCTTTCCATCGTAGAGTTTGAGTTTCTGGAGGAGCGTCAGGTTCGCTTTCTTAGGCTCTTCCAGTCGAGTGAGCACGGCCCACATCGCCGCCATTTCAAGCGTGTGCGGGGCAATGTGTTTTCCACGCACGCGAACCGTGTTGTAGTCGCGCTTGTAGATCTTAGTTTCTTCATTCCACTTCGTGATGTAGGGGATATCGATTTTTACCGTACGATCGCGAAGGGCTTCCATGAATTCGTTGTTCTGAAGCTTGCGATATTCGGGTTCGTTCGTATGTCCAACGATGACTTCATCAATATCCGTTTGAGGAAATTTCTTCGGTTTAATTTTGTGTTCCTGACTTGCGCCGAGGAGATCGTAAAGGAAGGCGACGTCGAGTTTTAGAACTTCGATGAACTCGATTACACCGCGATTGGCGACGTTAAATTCACCGTCAAAGTTGAACGCCCGAGGATCGGACTCACTTCCAAAGATGGCGATCTTTCGATAATTGATATCACCGGTGAGTTCTGTGGAATCTTGATTCTTTTCATCTTTGGGTTGGAACGTGGCAATGCCCTGGCGTTTTTTCTCGGAGAGCTCCATCCGACGAACGCGCACGTGCGAGAGAACTTTTTTGTAGTCGCCTTGGTAGTGCTCTAAAAGCGCATTGTAAATGAAGCGGCAACAAGGGTTGAGTTCGCCTTCCACTTGAATTTGATCTTCGGGACTGCGTCCTTTGTTCAGTTCCTTTAACACCGCCGTGCGAATGTCTATAGGAAGAAGCTTAAGAGGTTCCTCGTTCATGGGCGAGGGGAGTTCGGTGATGCCTTCGCCGAGAAGAGGTTTCCCTTCGTGGAGGATTTTTTCGTCGATGATCCACGTGAAGGAAAAGAGTCGTCCTTCGGGACGGCGGGAATAGCGTTCGAGACCTTTCTTCAAGAGGCGAACGATCGTGGATTTTGAGCTTCCTACTGGACCGTGCAAAAGTAAAACGCGCCGTTCCGTTCCGTAGCCTTTGGCGGCGGATTTGAGTGCGCTCACAAATTTCATAAGGGGCACGTCTAAGCCAAAGATAGCGTCTCGGCCACCATCATCGGGATCATCAAAAAATTTGTAATGGATGATGTGCTTCTTGGCGTCGACGTACTCCGTCGTGCCGGAAGCCATCACCATATCGTAGAGACGTTGGTAGGCGTTTCGCGCCGTTTGCGGATCTTCCTCGACGATCTTTAGGTACTCCCAGAAGGTTCCTGACCATCCGAGTTCTTTATAATTTTGAGAGTATTTCGTGTCGGTAAGAATTCTTTCAACACTGGATAGGAGTTTGGAGTCAGATTGGGTCATGGTCGTTTCACCCTCCCCGCCGAACAGTGTGGCGGTTATTGTGCAAAGTAGATTGCTTTGATTTGTGTCGCATCCGATCGATAAAGCCCGAACAAAGAGTCAGTTTCATTATCTCCTGAGTTCGGAGATCCGTCAAAAAACCCTAATGGGCAGGCAGGTTTGCATTATTTTGTGGAAACAGTTCGTTGACACATGGGATCAGCATTCCACACAATGACGAAGTATTGGTTTTTTAGATTAACTATTTGGGAGGAAAAAATGACAAAATCAGATCTCATTACAGCCATTTGCAAGGACGTACCGGGGCTTTCGAAGAAGGCCGTTTCCGACGTGGTAGACACATGCTTCAACGTGTTGGCGCGTGGCATTAAGAAGGATAAGCGATTTACTTATCCTGGTTTCGGAACCTGGACGATGAAAGCTCGCAAGGCTCGTAAGGGAGTGAATCCTCAGACTGGTCAGCCGATCTCGATCAAAGCTTCGAAGACCTGCACGTTCAAGCCCAGCTTGGAATTCAAGAAATCGTTGAATAAGTAATTTAACTTCTCAGGCCAACGACTTGTTGGCTGTGCCGTTCTCGGATCGCGCTAGTTGATCGAGGAGATCTGGCCATTTGGAAGTGTATATCTTAGAAAGACGGCCCTCGACGGGCCGTCTTTTTTAATTCCTCATATTTGCTCCGTCACCCGATTCACTCTTGCTCCGTCACCAATCTTGCGACGATTTTCCTCAGGATTTTGCTCCGTCTCCGTTCTTCTGTGTGCATTTGGCCGTTTTGCTTCAGATTAGCCCATCGGCCCTACAAATTGGAGAAATGGGCGCTATAGCCACCGACTCCCAGGATTTTACGCTTGCTCCGTCACCACGTGGCTTATTGCTAGAGCGCGTGCGTATTTATTCCGATTTTGACGGAACAATTACTCAGAAGGACACGCTTCGACTGCTACTGGAAAGATTTTCGGCCCAGGATTGGCCAGCAATTGAGCAGGCCTTGGACTCCGGTCGGATCACGGAACGAGAGGCTGTCGTTTTGGCCTTCAAAAAATTTCCGCTCAGCGTAGAGGAGGCGATTGAATTCGTTTCAACTCATATTGATCTAAGAGCAGGTTTCGATTCGTTTCTGTTGTGGGTCGATCACTTCGACATTCCACTTACCATTCTAAGCGCTGGCTTTCAGCAACTTATCGTCGCCTATTTAAAGCGAAAACATCCGTCTGCTTCATTTGAAATCTTCGCAAACTCCGCCATAGATAAAAGTGGGAACGAGACGGGGTGGAATGTCAGAAATTTTTCAATCGACCCACTTTGCTCTCGATGCAGTCACTGTAAAACGCAGTCTATGTTTACTCATTCAAATCCTGATTTGTTTCGCGTGTATATTGGCGACGGGCTAACGGACTTCTGCCCTTCGGAATTTGCAGATTTGGTCTTCGCGAGGGGATCTTTAAAAGAACGCTGTGAAAGGGAAGGCATTCCCTTCGTTCCGTTTGAAACTTTTTACGAAGTTCAAATTCATTTGAACCGGCTCTTAAGCAGCCCTTCGTTGATAGGTAGGCGTAAAAACACGAAAAAAATAAAAGAGTGCGGCGCCCCCGTCTTGCCTTTCGATAAGATAGAGACGCCGCGCCTTCAGCCACACCCTTAGCGAGGTAACAAGTCATCGGCATTGATTTGTTGGTTTAGCGGTTTTCTCGAGTGGGCTTTCTCTCGAGAGGGGGCGACTGAAATTTGAATTTTGAGATACTCAATCTCCTTGCGTAATTTTGAGATCGAACCCTCCATGCTCCATATGGCTTCCAGAATTCGAAGTTCGGTATTCTCGAGCTCTTCGTGCAATGCTGAGTAGATCAATTTCTGTCTTATCATCGGTCAGTTCCTCCTGGGTTGGGTTTGATTCGGGTTGTATGGATTGAAGAAAGTTAATGAAGTTTTGAAAATCCTGTTGAGAAGGTTTTTGAATGAATTCCCAGCGACAAAAGGATTCAAAGGTTTGGAGCACCAGCGCGAGTCTTCGCGGGCTCAGATTCTTACTTGGGCGAATTTCGGTGAGATCGATTCTTTCTAAATTTTTGGCTTCTTGAAGACGTCTTCTTACGAATTTTAAATCAAATCCCTCGCCGCCATTCTCCAATATGAATTTCCATTTCACGTAAAAATGGAAGCGATCCTGAAGCGGTTGTGACAAGCGCGCGCGATAACTTTGAAAAGATGTCGCCGTACAATCGCACTTTTCCGAACCCGACCCGAATCGACCGCATCGACAGGGATTGAAGGCTGCTAGAATTTGAGTGTCCGCAGGAAAAGAGCGGGCGAGACCTTGTCGGCTAAGGGTAATCGCTTTTTGTTCGAGAGGTTCTCGGAGTGCTTCGAGAACATCCCTTGAATACTCCAAAAACTCATCGAGAAACAATGTTCCAAAATTTGCGCGAGTGATCGCTCCAACGGCAATTTGCCCTGTCCCTCCTCCCACGATAGCCGCTTTGGTGCTGGAATGATGAGGAGCTTCAAAGGGTGCGTTCCAAAGAGAATGGGGTGAACAAGAAGAAAACAGATGCGCTCGGTGTGATGGGCCGAACCGATACCGTTCCTTCGCCTGTTTTAGATTGAGGGGGGGATGAAGAGCGCGACTTGCAAGACACCACGTGCTCTTTCCCACACCGGGTGCGCCCTCAATTAAGGCGTGGTGTCGCCCCAAAGCCACGACGCACCAAAACTTAAATTGATTGGATGAACCCTGAAGAGAGTTCCACAGTTTTTTTTCTTCGGACGTGATTTCGTTTTGCCACCGATCGAGAAGGGCAAGATTCATTTCCGATTCTGAATTGTTCGAAATTGTTTCTTTGCGGTCGGAAGTGGAGAATATTTTCTCATCCCAAAGGTCGACTACGTTAGAAATCTCATGGCGTGAAAAGTTGAGATAGTTGCCAATTGTCTGTAAGTCGCTTTTCGCTTCTGGAGGCGAAGTAAAAACGGCAGACGTTGCGCTTCCGTTAGCATTGAGAAGATGCATTGCGAGATCGCGAGGTGGACGGATGCCACCATCCAAATTAATTTCTCCCCAAAAGAATTGTTTCATTTCGATGGAGGGAGGTTGAAGTGCTCCAAGTGCATGTAAAATGCCGGCCAAGATTGGTAGATCGAAGTGAGAGCCTTCCTTGGG
>DDSI01000268.1 GCA_002343335.1 Bacteriovoracaceae bacterium UBA2394 | reverse complement strand
GAAGAACTTCGTTTGCACTATCTTTCCGAGGGCGATGTGGTTTCTACAAAAAGAATGCCCGCGCAACTGGAAGAGACGAAGGCAGAAATCACTCGCATTGCCTCTGAACTTCAAATGCAAAAGTATCCTGCCAATCCGGGTCATCATTGTCGGTGGTGCGAATATGAAAGAATTTGTCCGGCAACGAAGCGCCAAGCACTCTAGCCTAGGTTAATTTTCCAAGGGCTGATCTTCGAGTAGCAGGCGAGCCTCTTCGGGCGCATCCTTCGGCAAATTGAATCTTAAAATCCCGCCACGCGCGATTCGAAGAGCAACACCTTCCCGCACATGCCGCATGATGAGCTCATCGGCCCAAGTCTCTTGACCTTCCGGAATTGCTCCCAATAAATCTCGTCGCATTTGAATGAAAATTTTTCGGTGAATACGAGAGAGGAGTGCGATTTCCTCAGAGCCTATTTCTCTTAAGGCTGCGTTTGAAAGGCGATCTTGAAAGTACATATCCCCGGGCAACTGGCTTGCCAGGTAAGAACTCCAGTATTGTTCAAATCGATCGCCGGTGAGATTTTTTCGAAATGTCTGCACTTCATCGTTGGTGTAGTAATTAATAAGCGATCCATACACGACCGCCTCATCTTGGTAGCGATCTAAAATGGGATTGATTTGGACAAAGCGATAAAACCAGCCCTTGAGGCCACGCATCTTAGGGAGCTGCGCTTCTAAAAGAGGTTCAATGTGAAGCATCAAAAGAAGATCGGCATTTCGCTCGAAGGTCGATTTATGATCGCGCACACCCATTGCCTTTCGGACTACATATTCTAGGTAACTTTGCACGATGGGTCCCACCGGAGGTTGCGGCGGAATGACAAAATCGGGAATCGACTGCACGGTCGTGATGCATGGAACGGGCTTATGCGCAAAAGCATACGGAGTCCCTGCACTCAAAATGAACGCCAGCATCACACCGAAAAAAACATTTTTAGAGGATTGTCTCTGGAATGGCGGCACGTGAACCTCTCCGCCCGGTAACGCAAAACCTCCTTTAAATTAACACAGTTATGGGGGGATTGGAACTCGTCCTCCCCAGCCGGATTTGGTTATGATTTCAAGATGATAGAACGCGTAATCGGATTCGCAGGAGCTGGATTCTCCTGTGCGGTTGTCGCCCGCGAATTGGTCACTCGAGGGCCGTTCAAAGCCGTGATTTATGACGAGCGCACGCACGTTGCGGGAAATTGTCACACCTCACGCGATTCTGAAACAGGGATCATGGTTCACCATTATGGGCCTCACATTTTCCACACAAGTAATGAACATGTTTGGAATTACGTTCAGCGCTGGGGCAGGTTCGAAAATTTTTCTCATCAAGTTAAAGCATCCACGGCAAAGGGAATATTTCACCTCCCCATCAACCTGAGAACGCTCAATGAGTTCTTTGGTAAAAAGATGTCGCCCTCCGAAGCGGAGAAATTTGTTCAGTCGCTTGGCGATCGCTCTATAGGCGAGCCAAAAAATTTCGAAGAACAGGCGCTTAAAATGCTGGGACGGGAGTTGTATGATAATTTTTTCTATGGTTACACAAAGAAGCAGTGGGGAGTGGAACCTCGTCAATTGTCGGCTTCCATTTTGAAGCGCCTTCCCATTCGTTTCACGGAAGATCTCTCCTATTTCAATGACCCCTTTCAGGGAATTCCAAGAGCGGGCTACACCGCGATCGTAGAAAATATTTTGGATCATCCCAAAATTGAAGTTCGACTGGGGGAGCGCCTCACTCGCGAAGGCGTAAAGAATTTTGAACATGTCTTCTACAGTGGACCCCTAGACGGTTACTTTTCTTATCAACTGGGGAAATTGAATTATCGAACAGTGACCTTCGAGGAGCATCGCGCCGACGGTGATTTTCAGAATCATTCGGTAGTGAACTATTGTGAGGAAAGAATTCCATACACTCGGATAGCCGAGCACAAACACTTCGCTCCTTGGGAAAAATTTGATCGCACAGTCTATTTCAAAGAGTTTAGTAAACAAACGGAGGACGGAGACACGCCCTTTTATCCCATGCGTCTCGATCCCGATAAAAAACTACTCCAGGACTACATTAAGCTTGCAGAACAAGAAACCGCTGTTACTTTTTTAGGACGACTTGGAACCTATCGCTACTTGGATATGCACGTCGTGATTGAAGAAGCGCTAAAACTGGCCGAAGTTTGTTTAAATGAATCGGACATAAAGCGCTGGCCTCACTTCAGCACTTCTCCGCTCTCAAGTGGAGCTGGTGGATGAAGTTGAAGAAAATCACGGTCACCGGCGGTGCAGGATATATCGGCTCATTGGCGACGCGAGCGTTGCTTGATCGTGGTTATGAAGTCCAGGTGATCGATAATTTATCCAGAGGTCACCAGTGGGCCGTGGATAAACGCGCGGCATTTTCCAAATGCGATCTTCTCGACCGCGCTTTACTCTCGAAATCTCTCAAGTCTTTTCAGCCAGAGGCCGTGATCCACTTTGCAGCGCTCATTCAAGTGAATGAAAGTGTGAATCAGCCCGAACTTTATTTGCGAAATAATTTTGAAGGATCTCGCAATCTATTGGAGTGCATGAAAGAAAATAGCATTTCAAAAATCGTCTTTTCATCCACGGCAGCAGTTTACGGCACGCCCGAAAGTATACCGATTGAGGAGGGTGAGCCCTTGGCACCGGTGAATCCTTACGGCGAATCTAAGGCAAAAACCGAACAGCTTCTTCAACACTATTGTCAAAACCATCAATTCGCTGGGACGGCATTTCGTTACTTCAACGTCGCAGGAGCGCACCCCGACGGAACGCTTGGCGAAGCCCATGAGCCGGAGACGCATCTCATCCCTAAGATCTTGGAAGCCGCAAGGAGAGGTGAGCCAGTAAAAGTTTTTGGAAATAACTACCCCACACCCGATGGAACATGCGTTCGGGACTACGTGCATGTCATGGATCTGGTCGATGCGCATTTACTCGCGCTGGAGCATCAGATTTCTCGAAAATTTGAAGCTTTCAATTTAGGAAGTGAAAGGGGATTCAGCGTTTTGGAAGTAATTCGCGCCACGGAGAAAGTGGTAGGACAAAAGATCGCCATTGAAATGAACGAACGCCGCGCCGGGGATCCGCCAGTCCTCATCGCGCAATCCACCAAGGCCACGAGAATCCTGGGCTGGGTGAGGAAGTACCCCGATTTATCGACCATGATCGAGCACGCCCTTCAGTGGCATCGTTCTTGCTTTAAAACAAGAGCATGAAGCTTACTACTGCGTTGAAAGCCTTAGGGTTGATCACTGTTTTTTCCGCCCATTCTGCCACGGCACGTGCGGAGTCAAAAGATGAACGTACCGCTCGAGAATTTGTCCAAAGAAAAGTGGCCGAACACAATGCTAAGATTGCCAAGACTACTCCTGTCATCTCAGCGCCACTTTCACTTGCTGAGATCGTAGAGCAAAAGCAAAAGGAAGTTTTGGCGAAGGCTCTTCAGCAAGCGACGACTCAACTCGCCGCTTTGGAAAAAAATGATATACGCGGAGCTAAATGGGAATCTCAGCCCTCTCTCGGTTCGTTTGCTATCCTTCCAGATTGGAAAATGAAAATGGGTGGTCTGCCCAGCCCCGAAGCGACGAACGACGAGGGCTATAAACCACTCTACGGCGTCTATCTGAGTTGGGAAAAATAGCTCAAATGGTGCTCGGTACAGAATGCAAAGCATTCTGAGTTACGGATCTCGGGCGGAAGATTAAAGTCGATTTCGAAGAGAGGTTGGTGCTCGGTACTGGGCGCGAGCATGCGCAGCGCTCAGAGTTACGGACTGCCATGCGGATGGATGGCGTCGATTTCGAAGAAAGGAATTTGCTCGGTACAGAATGCAAAGCATTCTGAGTTACGGATCTCAGGCGGAAGATGAACTTCGATTACGGAGACAGGGTAATGCTCGGTAGAGGACGTGAACCTCCACGGGATTGCTCCCACAAGATTCTGAGTCTCTATGGGAAAGGAGACTCCATGCAAGACGAAACTGTCTGGAACTGCGATTAAGCCGTATGGCTTGTATTATCAACCATCCCAGGTCCATTCCCATTCAATACTTTCTCCGACTCGCCCTGTGATCTGTCCGATTCCCCAAATGGGATAGGGCTGATTGGCGTCGCCGGTGGTGTTGAATCGATCGGGTCTAGGAATGAGAACGATTTTCGTTGATCCATGTTTATCCCGATACTCTGCTAAGAAAAATTTCCATTCTCTGACAGCGTTGATTTCTATTTTGCCCAAGCGAACAATCTTTGCCCCTTCAAGCAATTTAGGAATGTGAATTCCCTTTTCTGTCCCACCATGGGACAGCAGCTCTCCAATTCGATCGAGAAATTTTTCTTCCCTATCTGAGATGCCGCCAAACCTTTCCGTGTCAGCGTCAGGAAAGTCCAAAACAGAAGAAGAAAAGAACATGCTTGGAACAATTACTCCACCGAAGCTTGCGACCGGTGCGTCCTCACTTTTGGGTGCTTCCGCAGGGATAGTATCTATCTCATATTGTGTTGAGATTATTTCTCTCACTTTCGCTGGAAATTTCTCTGAGAAGCTCATGACAGGACTACTTACAACCCCTCGACTATCCTCACTCGACTTCAGCTTGGGATTTATATCCTCAGCGACCGCTCTCAGCTGGCCAGGATGATAGCGGAAATTTCGAGGATCAAATCGCGGATAGGTGTCAGTTACGATAATTCTGGTCGCCCAGTGATGAAGGCCAGGATAGGGCTTCAAAGTATTACTCAAAAAGGAGACGTTGGATGGTTGAATGAGAATATCCATAATTTCGTAAGTGGGAATGGGGCCGTCCATCCGAATGGCATAGGGAACACCCGTATGTGAACTAAAGAGACCCGCGAGAAGTTTATCCGAGCTAGAACTAGAGTAGCAGTAGGTATCATGGCACAGGCCGTCGCTCTCCTTCGAAGATCTCTCGTGATGACGAAGCACGTTCTCCAGTCCATATACCCAGTGGGAGAGAGACAGTACTCTTGGAGAAAAGAGAAGTAGCGCATTGTGATTGGGACGAGCTCCTGGGTTAGGGTTCAATGTGTAAAGAGGGCTTTCCGGATCAACAGGCTCTCCCTTTATATCTATGAGCGTATACAAAGACCCATCCTTCGTATGCTCGATCCGTGTTCCAAACAAATCAAGTCCGCCAAGATCTATGTCCACGTTTTTGCCCCTTTGCGAAGTATGAATCATTTGCATCATGACCCGGCGGGCAGCGTGGAATCCAATGGAGCTCTTGTCAGGGCTCCCAGCAGAGTAGTCCAATTCTAAGTGCGGCAAATAGCGCGCCACCAAAATGTCCGGTAATCGCGCAATAGGAACGGATAGGGCGAGATAGAGTATTCCATTTTCCAAAGCAATATCCCCAATGCGCTCCTTATCTTGCATGATGGGGCCTCGGTACGGACTGACCCCCCCGAGCTGAGAGACGACATGTTTGCAATAAAATGACGCCGAGACTTCTGCATCGAAGGAAAGCGCAAGAAGGAAAAAAACAAAGTGACGCAATCTTTCTGAGAAATTGAAAGTCATATCCACCTCACCATTCACTTATTGATATCTCTGCAAGGACGGTGCCAGGAAGAGTGTCGAAAATTCGAGGGCTGTGAGATCAACTCGATTCTCAAGACTGAAAATAATTTATTCGCTATGAAAGTGTGCAATAGTCTTCAAAAAGAGATCATTCAAATCTCTGAAGCCATTTTCCCGCCCCAACGACCTCTTCGGTCGTAGGGGCTCACTTGTTTTCACCCACAACGCGAGTAATGCTCGGTACTGAACGCGATAGCGTTCAGGGTTGTGGCGAGCAATTTTACGAAGATTTTTTCTTCAGACGAGGAAAACGAGTAGCGCAGTGGCTGAATTGGCCCTGTATGGGCCATGAAGCCCGAGCAACGGAGTTAGACGAAGCATTAAGGAAAAAGCTGAAGTAAAATGCTCGGTAGAGGACTTGAACCTCCACGGGATTGCTCCCACAAGATTCTGAGTCTTGCGCGTCTGCCAGTTCCGCCAACCGAGCACTTTGAAGAATCTTGAACTCCTTTATTAACAATGAATTTCCTTAAACTCAACTGGCAGACGCGGGCTCCGCTTTTCCGCGAGTCGCTTCCGACAACGCTCATCTTGACCCTTGAGTTTCAGGTAGCTGCTTCCTGACGGACGCAGAGTTCCGCCAACCGAGCACTTTGAAGAATCTTGAACTCCTTTATTAACAATGAATTTCNNTTCCGCGAGTCGCTTCCGACAACGTTCATACGGATGCAGCGACTTGTCCTGCGATAAATGAGAGGCGCTCAGTCCAGCTCAATTTAAGGAGCGGCTCTGTAAAGTGAATAAAGGATGCTGACCAGCATCAGTTTGGCATAATCTACTTGCTCGTCATTGAGTGTGAACGTTCCGCCGGCGCTGGTTTTCGCCAGGCGCGAGCGAATTTCAGGAATTTCCATCATCTTTAGCATGGTGTTGGAGCGATCGTTTGCGGCCTTCAAGCTTTTAACTTTATTTTTAAGCTCCTCGGAAAACCATCCGACCACTTCCACTTTCTCCATCGGATTAATTTCTCCGCCTAGGGCATACACAACGTGGTTGCCCTTGATTTCCAATTTCCCATCAAATTTTGCCTTTAGCGAACGCCCTATGCTGTAAGATGCGCCATTCTGCGTGAACATGCGATATTGCTCGGTCAAATATTCCACGTTGAGTGCGCCGCCGCGGGTGAACTTACCTTTTAAGGAGGCTTTCAAAAACTCCGAAGTGCTTTCAATGAGCTTCAGCTTGAACTCGCCGCACTCGTTAATCTTTTCCACCGTCTGATTGATCGGCGTAGAATCGGGCAATTCCATTTCTATTGATTTGGCTTCGCCGCCCCCCACCATACATCCCGGCATTTCAAAATAGATGCTCTTATCCGATGCGCTCGAATCAGCCATCACTTCCGTACCGTCTTGCGTAATCGCGGATATTTTATCCCGCATGCCAATGAGTGGCTCGACCTCATTCTCAGACAGCTTGGCGGAATCCAAGCTTTTCAGAGTGATCCCAGAAAATGAAACGCCTTCATCATCCTTCGATTCTCCACAGCCAAGCGCCCACAGCGCTGAACTCAAAATAAGTAATTTTTTAGAACGCATGGCGAATTCTCCTTCATCGTCGGTCAGCCTCAAGA
>DDSI01000062.1 GCA_002343335.1 Bacteriovoracaceae bacterium UBA2394 | reverse complement strand
TGAAATGGGTGTCGAAGGAGGTATTGATCACTTGCCTTGGCTATTTACCGGCACACTCATTGCCATCATCGTTGCCAACATTCCCTTCGCGGCACTCACGAAAAAATTCGCTCGCGTTAAACTGATTTCCGTTTCCTATCGTTTTTTCATTTTGAATCTTCTGATTTTCATTGGACTCATTCATTTTGCCACGCCTGAACAGAAGATTTGGATTGGGCGCATATTTTTCATTTGGACTTCCGTCTTTAATTTATTTGTTGTCTCCATTTTCTGGATCTTGATGGTCGACGTCTTCAATCTTCCTCAAAGTAAACGACTCTTCGGGTTTATCGCGGCCGGAGGCACTTTTGGCGCCGTGGTTGGGTCATCGGTCACTATGACATTGGCAAAACATGTTCCTACGGCAGTTCTCATGCTGAGCTCGGCGGCGATCTTGGAATTTGCTGTTTTTTGTGTCCGCCGACTTGCCTCACTTTCCGAGAAATTAAAGCTGGGTGCCAAAGCGGAAGAAGCTCATCATCCCATCTCTGGAAATGTATTTTCGGGAATCAGTCACACATTGAGCTCTACCTATCTCCTTAATATTTCCCTCTTTACCTTGCTGGGTACGGTGACGAGTACCACATTGTATTTTCAACAGGCGGAAATTGTGCACGATCATGTCGCGAATTCAGCAGAACGCATTGCGCTCTTTGCGCAAATCGAAGTGCTGGTAAATACGATCACACTGCTGTGTCAGATTTTCTTTACCGCTAAGATTCTAAAACGATTTGGGGTGAGCGTTACGCTTATGCTTGTACCCGCCTTCAGTCTCATTGGTTTTGGAGTCCTTAGTGTTTGGCCCACGGTTACGGCCATCATCGCCGTTCAGGTAATTCGCCGCGCGGGAAACTTTGCACTCGCCAGACCTGCTTTCGAAAGTTTGTTCACCGTCATCCCGCGCGAAGACAAGTATCGAGCCAAAGCCTTTATGGATACTGTGGTCTACCGCACCGGTGACCAAGTGGGAGCATGGTCGAAAACGTTGCTAGCTTTTTTTGGATTCGGAGCGACGGCATTTTCCTTGATCGCCGTGCCTGCGTCTTTCGTCTGGCTAATCAACAGTTATTGGTTGGGTAAACGACAAAGGGCTCTCGCCCCCAAGGCTCATTCAAATTAGCTTGACCCGCCTAGAATAAATCGGATCAATGGCGATGGGTTTATTTGCAGATTGCGGGGTTTTGTATGGGTATCGTACGTGGGTTTTTCATTTATTTTCTAACCATATCTTCTTTGTGGGCCGACGCTCCAACGAATCTCCCCCCAGCGACTCCGGGCGAAGAATGCCGCTGCGAATGCAGCGTGGGAGGCGACCTTGGATTTTACCAGCTAGTCTTAACTTGCATGGATATGGATCCTCTCATGTGCCATGGTCAGGTGCTTGTCTTCGCTCCTGAGCCAGGATCCACTCAAACCTGTTTTGGAGCTCAACTCACTTGCATAGCGTCTCAGAGCGATTTGAACCACCCCAGTGGACTCGACATTCCAGGAATGACCGTCACCGAATGGACGACGGCTTGCATATCTTCGACTGCAATTCGACTTTCATGCGGGCTGACAGCGGGCTGCCTTCCGCCACCTGGAAAGCCAGACAAAGATCAAGAGCCAGAACCGACAATCCAGACTGAGGCGGACGCGGTTCCCATGCCGCGAGAAGTGCCGAGAGGACAAGTTCGGGGCAAGTTAACGATTCGCGATCTTGAAGAACCTATGCCATAACTAGCGACGTGAATTTAAAAACGGCCATTTCGCATGTGAACCATCATCATGCGCTCTTGGTCTTTCCCATTACCAACAAAAAAATTCCGCTCTCGCTTTGGAGCTGCTTTTTTCCGCGCACAAAAATGGTGTGGGAATGGGACGACGAAGGCGACTCGCGAGTGGCCGATCTCTGGCATTTGAGAGAAAAACTCTCTTCGTCGGGCAAGGTCGTCTATGCAAAATGGTATCAGGGTCGTGCGACTCTCTTCTCAAAAAAATTATTTGTAGGGCTTCTGGCGGCGATGGAATCGTCAGACTCTCCGCTTTCTGCGGAAGCAGCACGAATGCATCGACTTCTAGTCGATAATTCCCCCCTTTCCACCAAGGAACTCAAACAGGAACTTTCCTTGAAAGGCGCGACGAATGAGAAAGAATATAATCGCGCCTTAAAGGAACTATGGACAAAATTTCTCGTAGTCGGATTTGGAGAAAAGGATGACGGAGCTTTTCCCTCCTTAGCGATTGCAGCGACACAGGTCGTCTTTGAAGAGGAATGGAGGGAGGCGTCAAAGATGTCGCGTCAAGAGGGACTTCACCGAGTCTCAAAGTATTTGCCCAAACAATCCCCCTTTCTGCTCCATTTTTTAAAAATCTATACATCGATTCAACGTGTAAATTCAGTGCGCAATCAAAAAGCGACGTCTCCAAAAAACCTTCCGAAAGTAATTACGTTTGAACAACTTGAGAGCGAAAGACCTTCAAAAATTTCTTAGGACACTTCCGCGTTTCGATTAAACTAATGAAAACAACTGGAGGGTTACATGAAATCTTTTTTCTCTGTTTTGTCAGTTGCACTCTGTCTCGTTGCGCTCACAGGTTGTGAAGCAATGAAGAAAGCAGATGCTCCTAAGGGTAGTAAATCATCGGCTTCCAAAGCGAATAAACATATGCCTGTAGCAGAAGGCGCGATGGTATGTTCAAAGGGCGCCGAAAAACGCACGATCGAAAACAAATCTACCGCCTCGGGTGGATGCGAAGTGGTCTACACCAAAGGTGGAGCGGCTCAAACCGTGGCCACGGCCGTCAAGGGTAACGATCACTGCGGAGCCGTTGCCGGAAAAATTAAAGGCAATCTGAGCGCTGCAGGATGGTCCTGCAATTAATGTTCTGAGTTAGGGAACGATTGGGGCCGATGCTGCCCCAATATACTTATCCGCTGCGCCATAATAAATGATGGCTCTTCCGCGAAATTCTACAAATCCCGAAGCAAAAACGACTTTACCCACCTGACCCTCGATCTCCCACGATTCCTCGGGAGATAAATACGGTCCGGTCGATTCATACAAGGGAGTTCCTGTGGGATTTTTTAAACTAAAGATTCGAAATCCAACTTGATAACCCTTTGGCGGTGCATCGCCGTGCAGAGACAGATAAATGCCATCCTTCTCATTCGTCCGCTCCTGAAGATTCTTTGGCAACGGCGCGATCACCGGCTTAAAAGCTGACTCGACAAGTCGTGAGTCATAATAGTCTTCCCGCGTTTGAATCACCGGCCCGGCTTCCGAAGGCCATTTCCATCCAAAGGGTTTATCACTCGTCATCGCCATGATCCCGCCATGCTCATGATTGCCCTCTCCAGCGTATAAGACGTTCACAATTTTTCCGGTTTCGGGATGTCGATATTGCAGCATCGACGGAGATTTCGTCCAAGCGGGATTGCCCGGTACGACAGGATTCAGAGAAACATCCGCATCGTTAAACACCAGCCCGATTTTCTTAAAGACTCGAGGATTCGAATGGTTAAAAACTGCTGCCGCGATTCTCGCGGTCTTTCCATCAAACGCTGTATAGAAAATCGCGCCATCAAAAGTCTCTCCTGTGACGGTATCGATATAAGGTTGCAGACGAAGATCGGCGTATCGAGGATCCTCAATTCCTCCAATCAGTTCAAACGATTCCGTGGGAGTAAAAATAGGAGCTTCTGATTCAAGTCGAAAGTGAAGTCCATCCTCACTCGAGTAAAGAAAAGGAAGAGACCTCCGCTTCCAGGCCCCTTCCACATTCTGTTCGCCTCGCACTACCAAATAAACCCTTTCCCTATTCGTGGCTGGGTCCTTTGCGACAAAGGCAGCGGGGTTAAATACGGCATCGAATTTTCCATCTGGACCGAGCACGATGCCATGGCGCACGAACCCTTTCGATTTGGGATCGACAAATCCAGGAAGCTCAATCGCGCGCTCGGGGATGCTCTTCGCTCCTCGATGGCGAGCCGTCGGCTGATTCTCCGGAACCCACGCTTCAGTCGTCTCTAAGATCTGAGCGGAGCATTCCTCTAGGCTGGAAACAGAAGGTAGAGCTGCAATGTCTTTGGAGAATCCTAAGAGTGAGCATGCCATCCATAAGATAGCCACCACGTAATTCCAAACCCTCCGACCACAAATCATAACAGTTTGAAAAGACTGCAAGTTTCGAGCCAAATTTACTATCTTTAATCTCTGGAAAACAGCTTACGAGCTCAAGGAATTGGGGATTCTTAGTCCCACGCACCGAACTGGATTTAAGCTTCTCAGTAATGAGCAGGTCCTGTTACCCCTACTCGTATGCGTAAAATCTTTTGCTCACTAACCGTCGCTCTCTCCTTTGGCGGGATTATTGGATGCAGTCAAAGTCCCGTCGGCACGAAAGCGAACCCGCTCAAATTGATGTTCATTCCCTATGCAGAAAGCCAAACGATCGCAACGCATACAGAAAAAATAACGGGCTTCTTACAGAAATCCCTTTCTCGAAAGATGCTGAATGCGGACGAGGGATTTTACGTAAAAGCCAGTGTTCCCACTTCCTATGTCGCAGTTGTGGAAGCTTTTGCTTCCAAACGAGCGGATCTTTCCTCGATGACGACATTTGCCTACTTACTCGCAAAAGACATCCGAAAGGCTCCCGTGGAAGCGATCGTCACGGTCGAGCGAATTCCCGACGGCAGTCAATATAAGGCGGCGATCATCACGAGAGCGGACTCCCCAATCAAAACCATTCAAGACTTAAAAGGTAAGAGATTTGCTTATGCAGATCCCGCATCGACAAGTGGATTTATTTTGCCGTCCAAGCTCTTTAAAGATGAAAAGATTGAACTGGGAGAAACGATGTTCGCTGGTCGACACGACATCGTGGTAATGATGGTGCTTCAAAAGCAAGTCGACGCGGGTGCAATCTTCTATTCCTCCCCAGGTCC
>DDSI01000242.1 GCA_002343335.1 Bacteriovoracaceae bacterium UBA2394 | reverse complement strand
ATCGCTCGACGTCAGCCCTATCACTCAGGCCTTTGGCTCCATGAGTTGAACGGCAAACCCTACCACCTCGGTATGTTTTTAACGGGAGCGTATCAGGACATCATGGGGGATCTTCATAATCTATTCGGACGCGTGAACGAAGTGCATGTGTTCTGCGACGATGACGATCCGGAAGATTTCTACATTCAGGAATGCATTCCCGGAGATACGATTCGCTCCGTGCTAGAAGAAAATCTCTTCACCCCCGGAGAACTTTGCAAATTTGTAAAAACTGCGGTGGAAGCCAAAGTCAAGGAAGGCAAGATCAAGCCTCGGGACGGAGTTCAACTTGTCGATTTTTACGAGCGAGTCATGGCTGGCTATACGTATTTACGTAATTAGCGCCCCCTCGGGCCGACACGAAATTAGCTCATCTCCATGACTTGAGGCAGGCACGCGACGTCCGATAAAAATGCACGATGATTGCGGCTCTTCGAGGCATATCGCAGCTCCAAGTAAGGTCGCCCCGTTTGGGCACCATGGAAATCATATTCATCGGGTCGAATCATATTTTCTTCCAATAATCCGACGATGGCCCACTTCGTTTTTCCGGAGTCCGACTCGAAATACACTTTCCGAACTTCGATCTTTGCCCCGTAAAATAAAATTCCTTCCACGTTATGAAGCAATCGAAGCACAAGCACCAAGATGATCACGCCCGTCACGGCCTGCACATAATGGCCCGCCCCAATGATCATCCCTACTGCAGCCGTCACCCAGATACTCGCAGCAGTGGTAAGCCCTGCAACCAGACCCTGTTCGGAATTCTGTATGATCGCTCCTGCGCCTAAAAAGCCAATACCCGATACAATCTGTGCTGCCACACGAGAAGGATCACCCATGGCTGCTCCCTGTACGAGCGCCACTGAGACGCGAACATAAAAACTGGATCCAAGACAAATGAGCACGAGAGTTCGAAGCCCTGCAGGCTTTCCCTTACTTTCGCGTTCTAAACCGATAATAACGCCGCAGATCACAGCAACCACTGAAGAACTCAATAGATTGCCAAACTCGTCCCAAGGAAAACTTTGTAGTGAAAACAATTTCCCCCCCTCACCCACTCTTTGGGCCTAAGAGCAAGGATAGCAAAAAGAAAGGGCCTGGATCAATCCTCTCCAGGCCCTCCTCCACTGCAATTCCTCATGCAGTGCTTTGCCCTTTAGATCATTCTTGTTTCCATTAATCGCGATATTGATTCGCGAGTCGGTTCATCAGGCTTTGCACATCGCTAAAGTCCCGTTGAACGCTGGAACTGAACCGCCCGTTGCGTACGCCAGCAGAAGCGTCGGAGTAAGCTCCACGCACTGTGACATAGCTCGAGTAGGTGTCAGAAATTCTGTTGGGTCGCGAACGCAATCTGGAAGAAAGATTCTCGACCGATCGTTGCATGGACTCCATGGCTCGTACNNGTCTTGCATGGTTCGGAGCACTCGCGCCGTCGCGGATCGCAAACGATCTACCGTGTCTGCTACGTCCCTCACATCGGAAAAATCCGACGAGTTGTCTTGGTAGTAAGCCAAGGCAATTTGGAGTCGGAGGCCATTGGCTCGATTCCAGAGATGTCCGACTTCGGAACTAAAGTTTGCCTCACGCACGTCAGGACGTGCATTTACGACAAACTTCTTCAACTTCGAGTTTTCTTCACGCGTGGGCTCAGGACTGTAAGTGTTTCTACGAACCTGATCCAACAAGTAGTCCGTTTTATCTTTGATTTCTTCAAAGGCGCGAATCGCTCGTTGTTGCGCGGAAGAAGGATAGTAGCTGGCTTCCCGTCGCGCTTGTTGAACGACTTGCTCCATTACGCGTCGAATTTCAGAGGCGAAGAATACGACTTCGTTGCCATCCCATCCGCCGTAGTAAGTCTCTCGCAGTCGCACGGCGTGCTGCTCGAGTTCGCCGAGATCAGGTCGAAGCTCCACAGAGCCGCGCACTCGCTCGGAATCTCGATAAATTTCGTAAAATGACCGAATCACGTTTCGAACAGGTCGCTCGGTCGCCGCAGGATAGTGTCGATTGTTTCGCACGGTTCGAAGGAGATCGTCGCTACTTCGGGAAAATTGTTCCATCCGCCGAAGCAAATCTTGTTCGGCATAGCCACCATATCGGAGAATATCGCGAGCATTGTTTTCAGCGCGAATCGCGTCCTCTGCAAGATTCTCGACGAGATATTCAACTTCTCTCATATCCGACGGATCGGGGTAGTCTGCCCATGTGGCGGGAGCCGATGAGAGAATGATTGACGATGTTGTTAGTAACCCTGCGCTAATGCGCCCGATATTTGATGTGAGTGAACGATATAAGGCTGAAAGCCCCATGTTGATACCCCTCCCAGATGCACGAATAGATTACCGACCACCGGTTTTCGCTTCACACATCCATGTTTTTTCTTTTTTGCTTAGAGCTTGTTGTCGAAGAACTTCGACGACGAACTCCCCTCTTGATCTGAAACTAGCGGGGGCACGTCGAAACGGTCAATGAATTATGACGCTCTGAGTTGACAAAGCGCCTAAGAATTTGTCGAGCCAGGCGCAGGCGATCGACTTACCAGGGGAGCTCCTTCCCTCGGAAATCGTAAAACTTACCAGTCTGATTGGGCGTTAAACCCTCAATAACCGACGCCATCCCCGTTACGGAGGCTTCAATTTCGGTCGGCGCCCCCGCACCCCCCATGTCCGTCTGCACCCATCCGGGGTGGAGAACGACGCAAGTGATCTCGGGAAAATCTATGGCCATGGACTTATTGGCCATGTTCAAAGCCGCTTTCGAGATTCGGNNATCGAGCCCATCATGCTCGTGATGTGAATGATTTTTGGGTTTTCAGAATTTTCTAACTTCGGAAGCAGGGCCTTCGTCACACGGATGGGTCCGAGGACGTTGGTGTCGAAGGTGTCGGCGATGTCCTTCATGTTCAGATTTTCAAAGTCCTGCTTTTCACCCTTCATCACTCCGGCATTGTTAATCAAAATATCGAGCGCAGTGATTTTGGAAAGCGAGCTTACGAGGGATTCCACACTTTTCTCTGAATTCACATCGAGAGTGACGACCGTTAAATTTTTAGGATGTTTCTCTCGCAGTTGAATGAGCTCCGTCGAGGAATCCGGCTTTCTAGCGCAAGCAATCACGGAACAATTTTTCTCGAGGTAATGTCTTACAAAGCCGAGACCAATCCCTCGACTTGCACCGGTGATTAAAACCGTTTGATTCATGAACGCTCCTCACTTTCGTGAAGATGTTTTAGCCTCGAGCAGGGGAATCACGCCACAAGCAATTCGAGCGCCGGATTTTCCGGCGGGTTGGGATTTTAAATCATCGGCCGTCTCATGGATGACGATAGAGCGACCACGAATGTTACAGCTCTGCTCGGGATCCAGACACAGTCTTTCCGCCATCACGTCGATCTTGGCCTGGCCATTGTTGTCGGCAGCGATATTTCCAAGATCGCCAATATGCGAGCCGTCCGCACCATGACTTCCATGGACTTCGCCAGGCATTGAAAAGTGATCGCCCGCAGATGACCCATCGGCAGCAGAACAATCACCTCGCGCGTGAATGTGAAAACCGTGCAATCCCGGCTTAATTCCCGAAATTAACCCCGTGATATGTACGCCGGGACCTTTGGAACTAAAATGGATGCGTCCGGTCACCTGCGAATCGGAGCGAGGCACAATCGTAAGCGATGCAGTGTGGGTCTCGGTGAAAATGTTGGCGAGCTTCGAATTTTGCGCGCAGGCGCTTAAGACGACCACGAAAAAAGGCAACAAGATATAAGTGACAAGCGAAAAGTGTAGGGATGGTTTCATTCCTTAAGAATCTCTGAGCTAGAACAGCCGTCCAAGAGGCTTTTGTCAGATACGAAAAGTGTGTGCAGGCGC
The DNA here is from genome assembly GCA_002343335.1 of Bacteriovoracaceae bacterium UBA2394. GTDB lineage: Bacteria > Bdellovibrionota > UBA2394 > UBA2394 > UBA2394 > UBA2394. Next base: position 13,689 of record DDSI01000242.1, on the reverse strand, counting down.
GTGCAACTTCTCAGCGTAGTGGTTCGGCTCAAATCCTTGCAAATCGCTATAACGGACGGCAAAAACGCCAATCTTTCTAAGCCTTAAACCTGTCCCTCATTTTGCAATTTAAGAAGGGCGTCCTTTAAAAGGGTGGTCGATTGTTAAAACTTTTTTTACATTCTTCCGCGCTTACGAATGAAGATTTCTCCGGCCGGATCCGCGGAGCTCTAAATAAGAACTTTGAGCGCCACATCCACAACGCGGAATCCGGTCGGTGAGATTTTCACACAATGGCTCATTCAAATCGAGACATACTGAACTTCTTTGGAAAAAATGGAGCGACCAACATCCTGACCGACGATTTCAATCATCCGATGTCGGCCAGATGGCGGCACGAATCGGCGTTGTACGAGGTCTGGTCGCCGGTGCGTGCCTCGGCGCCCTCGCCTATTTAGCGCAGTAATTCCATCGGTATGATCACGGAACGTCATCCAACCTTACGCGCGCGTACTCTCCCTCTTCGGGATGTGGCTCCAATGCAAGAATAGTGATTTCCGCTCTGGCTGGACCATACGTCCAAAACATTCGCCCGGCCGATGGAGTGTTATTTTCAAGATAAGCCTCGAATATCTTCATTCCATATTTCTGCGTTAGCACCTTAATTTCGTGAGAACTCAGACTGGGATAAAGAGGATTCTGGGATAGGAATCGAAGCGCCTTACCCCATTTTCTAAAAAGCTTAAAATCGGCACTGGTGAGCGTCTGAGTCTTATGCCCCGTCTCTAATCGATTCCACAGAGCATCCATTTGAGGCAGACCCATTCGAATTTTAAAAGGAGGTCCCTGAGGTTCGACTTTTTCTAGGTCACTTTTTGGAGCGTGTTTTTTGGATTTTCCGGCGCTCTTTCTCATTCGACGAAGACTCTACTGTATCGAACGCACTCAAATCTACAGGCTTCCCTGCTCGACCCTCTTGAAGATGCGCCAATGATTCATCCAACACTTGAAGTGTTTTTTTGCTGATCACTTCACTCGGATCTACAATCACTTGAGGTCGCAGCGTTACTACTCCTGCAGCACTTACATCATACGCATAAAAAGAAGCACTTCGAGCAGATTTAGGAAGAACGATTCGGCCCTTATCATCCATGCTTAGAATTTTAGGAGGTTGGTTGATCATGGCTTCCATTATGCCCAAAAGCCCATTTCCCCACAATGGGCCTATGGGATTTGCCCATTTGAACGCCAACCTATTGAAATTATTATAGTTTACTCTTCGTCGCCGCCTTCATCTTCATTCAGCAAGTGACGGTACAGCGTCTTCGGATCGACGCCGAGAGCCTTGGCGGCCTTCGTCTTATTGCCTTTATGAATGAGGATGGCCTTCTTCACGTAGTTGCGAATGAATTCTTCTTTCGCATCTTGAAGACTGGGCAGCGCAGAGGTCTGCGGCTTCTTGGATAAGAACTGAAAATCTTTCGAGGTGAGCTGATAATTTTGTTGCTCAGGCGGTACCAACGCGACGGCGCGCTGAATGGCATTTTGCAATTGTCGAATATTTCCCGGCCATTCTTCTTGAAGGAGCAAGGCGGCTGCGCCTTCGTCAAAACCGCGCACGGATTTTTTATTTTCCACCGCAGCATGTTTTAAAAACTCATTTGCCAAATCAAACACATCTTCCGAGCGCTCTCGAAGCGGCGGAATTTGAAGCGTGATGGTGTTGATTCGGAAGTACAAATCCTGACGGAAGAATCCTTTATTCACGGCATCTTCCAGCGGACGGTGAGTGGCGCAGATCAAACGGAAATCACTTTCTTCTTCGCTGGTGGATCCCAAGCGGGTGAACTTCTTTTCCTGAATCACGCGCAGTAACTTGGCTTGCATGTGCAGCGGAAGATCGCCGATTTCATCTAGGAACAAAGTGCCTTTATTGGCTTTTCGAATAAGACCATCTCGATCGCCCATGGCGCCAGTGAACGCGCCTTTTTTGTAACCAAACAATTCACTCTCTAATAGTGATTCAGGAATAGCCGTACAATTGATCGGCACGAAAGGACCTTTGGCGCGCTCGCTGCTCTGGTGAATTCGGCGGGCCATGACTTCTTTGCCCGTTCCAGTCTCTCCTAAAATGAGGACGCTCGAATCCGACTTTGCTGCTTGATCCGCTTGCGACATCATCTTACCCATGACGGCATTTTTCGACGACTTCGCCGAATCCGCATTCGCCGCGCGATTGATGACAACCGAGGTGGCCGACGCCATCTTGGCGTGAAGCAATACTGCGCCTTGAGTAGAAAGCAACGTCAAGAATTCCAGAAGTTCCGGCGCAAAATATTCCGACTGATTTCTGTTTTCAAGATAGATAATCCCAATGGGTTTTTTGTCGAAGAATAAAGGGCAAACCAGAACCGATTTCAGATTTGCGGCGATGACAGACTTCGCTTCTTTAAATTCCGGATGCGCCGACGCATCGTCCAAAATGACAGGAGCCTGCATCTCGACCGATTTACGGATGATGCTCTCAGAAAAATGCTGATGATTTCGCGGAATGTCTTCGCGATTCCCCGTACGGGCAAAGGCCACTTTGAGGGCGCCCTTTTGATCCAATAAAAAGAAATAACCGGCTTCGGCTTTGGCGGCCATGATGGCGTCGTCCATCAAATAGCGGCAGACGGATTCCAAAGATTCGTCGGAGGCTCGACGCGACAAATCCAGGATGCGCTCGTACCATTTAAGGCGTTCTTCTGCCGATATTCCTGCCATTAATCTATGATCGTGGAAAACCGGAAATTATTCCAGGCTGCTCTTTAGATAATTGTGATTCATCTCAGTGATATTCTTAAAGGAAATCCCCTTTGGACACACCGCGGAACACTCCGCTTCATTGGTGCAAGCGCCGAATTTCTCCTCATCCATCGCAGCAATCATGCGAGTGACGCGACGAGACAGCTCAACCTTTCCTTGTGGAAGCAAATTGAGGCGCTGCGTTTGAGCGCTTGTGAATAACATCGCTGACGCATTTTTACATGCGGCTACACATGCCCCACATTGAATGCACGTTCCGGCGTCGAATGCTTTCTCCGCAAGTTCTTTTCCGATCGGAATCGTATTGCCATCCACCGCGCTTCCCACATGCGCAGAAATATAGCCTCCCGCTTTCACCACTCGATCGAGCGACTGTCGATCTACGCAGAGATCTTTCACCACGGGAAAGGCGCGCGCGCGAAAGGGCTCGATGAGAACGGTATCGCCATCATTGTAGTGGCGCATATAGAGCTGGCAGGTCGTCGTGTTGACTTGGCCGCCGTGAGCTTTGCCGTTGATGACGACTCCGCAAGATCCACAAATCCCCTCGCGACAATCGTGATCAAATGCCACGGGCTCCTCGCCCTTTTTTACAAGCTCTTCGTTCAAGACATCGAGCATTTCCAAAAAAGACATTTCCGGCGAAACGTGATCGAGAGCGTAGTCGACAAATTTTCCAGGGGTCTTCGCATCTTTCTGTCGCCAAATTTTCAAATTCAGTTTCATGTTCTATTCTTTCGCTCGACTCTCTCGCGGTTATTTGTAATTCCTTGCAGCTAAATGCACTACTTCAAATTTAAGTGGTTCTTGATGCCGCACGGGAGCTTTCTGTTCGCCCTGATATTCCCAGACCGCTACATGGGCGAATTTTTCGTCATCGCGCTTGGCTTCATTCTCAGGCGTCTGATGCTCTTCCCGAAAGTGGCCGCCGCACGATTCTTCACGCGCCAATGCGTCCATGGCCATCACTTCCCCAAATTCCAAAAAGTCCGCGACTCTTCCTGCCATTTCCAATTCGGGATTTAAATTATTTTTATCGCCCGGAACGCTGACATCCGTCCAAAATTCCTCACGAAGAGAGCGAATATCTTTGATCGCCTTTTCTAAGCCCGGCCGCGAGCGCGACATCCCAACGGCGTCCCACATCACGCGTCCAAGTCGGCGGTGAATTTCCGTCACGGTTTTTTTGCCTCGCATCCCGAGCAATTTATCAATTCGGCCTTGAGCTTCCGCGCGCGCCGCTTTGAAATCGCTCGAATCGATGGATACTGCTTCGATCTTCGTGCCGCCGATGTAATTGGCAATCGTGTAGGGCAAAACAAAATATCCATCGGCCAGCCCTTGCATAAGCGCGCTCGCACCCAACCGATTGGCTCCGTGATCCGAAAAGTTCGCTTCTCCGGCCACGAACAATCCTGGGATGTTGCTCATCAAATGATAATCCACCCAAAGCCCGCCCATCGTGTAATGAGGCGCGGGATACATGCGCATCGGCACTTCGTAAGGATTTTCATCCGTAATCTGCTGATAGATCTCAAAAAGATTTCCGTACTTGGATTCAATCGCGGGCTGACCAAGCCGCTTGATGGCATCCGAAAAGTCTAAAAACACCGCTTGTTTCGAAGCCCCAACGCCGCGGCCTTCGTCGCACACGGATTTCGCCGCACGAGAAGCCACATCTCTTGGCACGAGATTCCCGAAACCCGGATAACGCCGTTCCAAATAATAGTCTCGATCTGCGTCGGGTATCTGAGAGGCCGCACGATTATCCCCGGCCTTTTTGGGAACCCACACGCGTCCGTCATTTCGCAGGCTCTCGCTCATAAGCGTGAGCTTTGACTGATATTCGCCTGCGACGGGAATGCAGGTCGGGTGAATCTGCGTGAAGCAAGGATTCGCAAAGCCCGCGCCCTTTTTGTACGCGCGCCAGGTGGCCGTCACATTCGAATACTTCGCGTTCGTGGATAAATAATAGACGTTGGAATATCCGCCAGTGGCCAAAATCACCGCATCGCCCGAATGAGATTCGATCTCGCCGGTGAGTAAATTTCGGATGATCACGCCTCGGCAAACGCCATTTACCACGACGATCTCAAGCATCTCTCGGCGAGAGTAAATTTCTACGTTGCCTTCATCCACTTGCCGCATCATCGCCGAATAGGCGCCGAGCAAAAGCTGCTGACCGGTCTGGCCACGGGCGTAGAATGTTCGAGACACTTGCGTACCACCAAATGAGCGATTGGAAAGTTGCCCACCATACTCCCGCGCGAAAGGCACGCCGAGTGCTACGCAGTGGTCAATGATATTCGCGCTCACCTCGGCCAAGCGATACACATTGGCTTCGCGCGCGCGAAAATCTCCACCCTTGATCGTGTCGTAAAAAAGTCGATCCACCGAGTCGCCGTCATTTTGATAATTTTTCGCGGCATTGATTCCGCCTTGAGCGGCAATGCTATGCGCTCGACGCGGACTCTCGTGATAGAAAAATGCTTTCACTTTGTAGCCCGCTTCACCCAGCGCCGCCGCCGCGGACGCACCGGCGAGTCCTGTGCCGACGATGAGCACGGTGTGCTTTCGACGATTCGCCGGATTCACCAGCTTCATCGCACTCTTATGCTTTTTCCACTTTTCGGAGAGTTGCCCACCGGGCACCTGTGCATCGAGTTTCATGTTTCTATCCTAAAAAATAAATCCAGAGAGGAATCATAGTGAATCCTCCCATCACCAAAATGACATACGCTCGGCTGAGGGCCCAAAATAATTTATCCCAAGAAGATTTTGCCACGCCAAGCGTGTCGAAGAGCGAGCGAATACCGTGCCAAAGGTGAATCGCGATCACGATCATCGCGCCCACATAAAGGAGTACTTCAAAGGTCTCATGAAACTCCTCCCGAATGAGCGCGCTCAGATCCCGCATTTCGACACCATCTTGAATGGTCGTATAATAGGTCCCCCATTTGAAGTGAATGAGGTGGTAGATCACAAAAATGAGAATCAACAATCCCGTGATTCCCATATTGGACGATCCAAACCAGCGTCGTGAGCGACCCGTATCTTTCATGCTCGCATAGGCAATCGGCCTCGCCGCCCGATTCATCCGGGTCAGACGAATCGCGACATATATATGGAGAAGGAAAATCCCAAGCAGCCCCGCCTCGGCAGAGAACAAAAGAGCTTCGTTACTGATGAGTGCATGGGAATAGGCATTCAATTTGGCCCCATCCACCAAGACCAGCAAATTAGCCGCCACGTGGGTTATTAAGAAGAGGGCCAGTCCAAGTCCTGTTAAGGACATGAGGAGCTTAAGCCCTATGCTCGAACACAAGAATTTACCAAGCCGCACGAATTGATAGTAACGAGCGCCCGGCATGGCATCAAAGGCTTTTCTTAAGGAGTTGCGCCTTCAAGAATTTGCGTTCCCGCCCCTGGCACGATGATCGCGCGGAGCTGCGGTCCTCGAATATAGACCGTGCCATCAAAATTGCGGATAATGAGCGCAATGTCGCGTCCATCTAAGGTCTCCAACCGAAATTCAAAAATGGCCTCGGTGCCCTTCATAGTTTGAAGATGTTCAGCCCAAGCGAGAATGAGGTTGGTTCTCACGGTGTTTCGAACATTTCCTTCTTTATCTAAAGCTTCATCGGTGATCCAACCGTTAAAATCGAGCGTTCGCCTGAGCGTCGCCCTGCGGTCGACCATCACATCTCCTTTTTGCGGCCAGGGAACTAAGATACTTAAAACCTTCGGCCCGGAAAGTTGCTCTAAACGAAAGGGGAAACTTCCTAATGGTGTTTGATAGGTCGCGGGTCGAGTCAATTTTGAAATCATACTTCGAACCACACCCGTCAAGTCCGTAGGATGCATGAATTTTTCCACTTCTTTCACCTCGATCCAGCGAGGCATGCCCGATCCCTCGTAAGCTGCTTTTGACGAATAGGTACGAAAATCAAATGACGGATTGAGAAGTGGCGCAGAACCTTCGGAATACTCCGTCGAGAGCACGAGATAGAGATTGGGGCAACATTCTTTGTGGCGATCCAAATAATTTGCGACGGATACAATCTCATTGACCAGATTCATCTGCTGATTCTCCTTGGGAGCAGTCGTCGCTTGAATCATCCACTTTAAAAAGCTTCCTTTATCCATTCGCGGATCAAGAACCAGCATCCGAATGAGCTCCAAGTCCCGGGCGAGCTGTAAAGATCCACTGCTATTTCGAAATGCCACCTCGATTGCTCCCATCCACAAAGCCCATTCGCTTTTCGTGGGAGCTCGACCAAGAGCTTCTGTAAGAATCTTCCAGCCGCCTTCAAATAAATTCGGATGATTCTTCTGCAGGAGTGCTAAGCGACCATAAAATGTTTGAGAGCGAGTGTGGCCATCTCCATCCGGAACAAAAAACGGTTCAAGGGGATTGGATACATTTTGTTCGGATTGGAAGAAGCGCATGCTCGGACTAAAGACCGTGCGAAGGCGACTCGCGATTAAATCCATTGGGAGTAATGCACCTGGACGGTCATAAAACTGAGCTTGCCGATCCTTTTTATCATCAAATGAAAATCCAACCGTATAGTGGCCTCCCGAACGCTGTTCAAAAATAGCGCGCGTCGTCTCTTCAATGGCTGTTAAGCACCGTCGGTCTTCGTGCGCTTTTTTTGCGTCCGCGGCCCATGAAAAAATCGGCACGAAGAGCTGCGTAAAAACTAAGAGAGCAATCGTTCGGAAAGGACTCACAACCCTGAAGAGAGTGCAATTTCTATGCCCAAAAAAAAGTAGGGCGCCGAAGCGCCCTACTCGCAAACATCGATAAAACCGCTTCCCTCTTACAGTGAGCTGACCGGAATCGTCGTCTCAGAGCAAGCCGGCAAATCGCCAGCGCCTTGAGTTTCTTCAGCGCTACTGCCGCAGCGAGGATCCGGCTGGGTCAAACCATGCTTCGTAAACACTCGATTAAAGATGCAGTAGTGCGGCGTGCAATTATTCAAATTGCCATCATCGTCATCCACCACGAGCGCGCCCATGTAAGAATCCATGTAGGTGTCGGTAGAAACCAGGTGCTTATAGAACACCGACGCCACTTTGGCATTGCCCTCAGCCCCATGCACTCTCTCAAATATCTGGGCCACATCATACCAGGTGCTAGAAATAATCTGACTCTCCGCATGCTCTTCACCATCACCACGATCCTGAGGATATTTCTTAAATTGAGAAATATCTCGGATCGCAAATTCAGGCTTGTCCTTCAAGAAGCTTGGGCCAATTCGAGAATCCTTCGTGAGGAAGTAGGAGTTCATATCCCCAATCGCTTCCGAAAATGCCCCATCTTGAATCCCACCGAGAGCATCGTCCAAAGCATGTCCCCACTCATGGTAGATAATGTCGGCCAAATGTGAGGAATCAAAGCAGCGTTTGCTTTCTTTTAAGAAATTGAGGTTACGACTTCGAGGATCGTACCAAGCGTTGCATTCTCGAATCAGCGGATGCTTCGCAGCGGTATTCACCACAATGGGCGTCGCTAAGAAATCTTTTTGCGTGGACGAACCATCGGNNGTTCACAGGGATGCTCGTGAGAAAATTTCTGACAAAGCTATTCACCCGATTCACATGGAAGAAGCCCATGGATTCAGAAAGATTCTCAGCCTTTGAAAAGAGAACGCTCCCTTGCTGAGCTTTTTTGGTGACCTTATTCTTACCACTCACACGAATCGTTGCGCGAGGGCCGGTCAATTCTGCGAGTAAGTCATCCGCATCCATTTGGAAATTACCTTGAGCATCGGTGAGTTCTTTTTGACCGGCTCCGGAAACCATCGTTTCACCCAACGGAGCAATCGTCGTTCCATTGGCCGGAAGACGAGGATAAATTTCAGCCGCAACAACCCCGGCGGTATGCGTGAGACTTTGAATCTTCACGATTTGTCCCGACTCACTTCCTACGGAAAATCTCCAAGCGCCTCCCGCTTGCCCACCCGTAGCTTCCACTTGATAGACTAAACGATGTCGAATTTTTCCACGGTTATCGAGGAAGGGTTGGATGCGTCCTCGCACCCCTACGACTTGGCCTTGCACGCCAATAGAGGTCATATCCTGTTTGACAAGTTCCACAGCTTCTTCCGGGCTCGCCACCGCGGCCGAGATAATTCCCACATCTCCGAAGCTGAAGTTGGTGATTTGAATCAACCTTCCCGCTTTGAAACGAAAGGTGATGAAACCATTTTCAAGCGGCACAAGTTGCTCTGCAATTCGGATCACGCGCTGATACGTGACATAACGAAAAGGGCCCGAGAACTTCGTGCGTGCACTATCGAGCATGAGTTCATTTGAATGAACTTGGAAAGCGCCGTAGTTTGATTCAATGAATTGTCGAAGGCTTAAATCCATATCTTTCAAAGTCATGGATTCCGTCCAACCCACGATGGGGTTGCCCCACATTTGAAGAGCGCCGCGCTCATCGGCGAGAGTGAACCATCGGTTCGAGCGACCAGCGGCGGTCAAGGTCGTCATAGCTAGGCTGCCCTGCAGACGAGGTTTAAAATCACCGACGGATTTCGGATTCGCCAAAGAAATATCGCCATCTAAAGTGGCGAATGTTTGTGATGTCGGTCGCACCGGTGCGAATGCATATACTTGGTGAGCTCCTAGAACCGTGAGACAANNATTTAAGTGATCCCCTCACACAGCGGCATTGCGTTGCGCAATCTCCGCCGATGAAAATCACTTTACTCAAAAGGGTCGTTGGCAAGAAGAAATATCGCGAAAGTAGTAGCGTAGTGCGTCAAGGAAATGAGTAAAAATCGGTATGAAATTTTTGCGGTGCGTTATTTTTGGCACGCGATTTGCTCTCTCATTGGAATGTGAGTGTGTGGTCCATTAAAAGCGTCATTTCATCTGTCGCTCTTGTCGCCATTTTTTCGACAGCTTTGGCGCATGCTCAGTCTCCTAACGTTTTGGATCTCGGTTTTTCAACTGAAGGTGCCTTCGACCCATTACGTTGCCTATGACTAAATTCAACGGTGGCGACGCAAAGGTATTTCACTTTTATCAGAAGCAGACTTGGTACCTGCGAGGTTCTGAAAATTTAAAAGGCGCCGAGAATATTTATGTGAATGGAAATTCCGAAAATGTAGAGATATTTCCGATCATTGCAATGAAAGGAATGAGACACGATGAAGTCGCGACCGACGTCATGATGGCTTTCAAATATGATTTTTCGAAATACTATTTATTTGGAAACGACGGGACGGTCGCCGCAAAGCCGATAGAAAGTTTGGAAGAAGGCGACATCAATCTGTCCTATCAGAATCATATTGCTGCCTACGGGATGGACGCTTACTTGGCAGCCTCTAGGAGTGAAGATCCTCATTGGCGCCGAGCGGCCGCCGGTGCGACCTATAAAATGGCTCTCCCCATTTCAGCCACTGATTTGTTTCTCTCGGATCCCTCTCCGGCTGTCCGAGGCGCTGCTGTATACGAGCTGCTCAAATATCCGATTCAAGATCGCGTCTCACTACTTAAAGAGCTCTCAAAAGATAATCGTCTCGTAGAGCATTGGGGAACTTGGTCAATGGCTCTCCTCAGTAAGCCTTCATCTAAGAGTGCTTATAAACTTTTGAAATCTTGGGCCGAACGAAATCCAAACGATCGAAATCTGAAACGGACTCTCATGACGGCCTCGATCAATTTTGGCCAGGAAGGTTTGGATTATATAATCGCCAATGGATACAAACCTCCTTTCGACCGACGCTCGGCCGAAGATTACAATCTCGCGATACAGAAAGTGAAGTTACTGCCTCGCCACCTTCGATCAAAATACGCCGAGGCAATTGTCGATTCCTACGCCAAACTCCTGGATGCGGATCGCATCAACTATCTGACGCCGTTTTGGGAATTCTTTCCCAAAAACGCGGTTTTAAAACTGGGTCCGGGTCTCATACGAAATCGCACCCTTCTCTCTCAGTTGGATTTTTATGCGCAACTTGAAGAGCAGGAGCTTCAACCGACGAATGAAATCCTACGAGCTATCTATGAAGTTGCCTTAACTAGCGAAGTTGAACAGCGAGAGATCGCCCTAGCCGGGGTGAAATATCTGCCCGCCGAAAAGAGAAACGAAGTGCTTTTGGCAGGCATGCAAGCTCAGGATGATTTTCTAGCGCGATCGAGCATTGAAGAAGCGAAAACATATCCCGATCTTCCAGCTCACATTGGGAAAATTGCCCAGACCATTGAAGACCGGCTCAATGAACGCTCGGCCGCCGTGGCCCGTACCCACGCGGAAGGAGTGCAGGCCCTTCTGAGCGGTTTGGTAAATTCGAACGAGTTTGGACAAGGAGTCTACGTCGTTCCAATCTCGAATGGTGCTTCTACGGCGCAGGTGCGAATTGAACTCCCCACTTCGAGACCATCTGGGGAAAACTCCAGCCTTTACACACCCGCTCCGTGAAAGCCTTAGCTCGATCCATCTCCGGCCCATGCCGTTGCAGCTGGCTTCCCCAAAAATCTCATCCCATGTCCACGGGCGGCATCCGTTACGATCGCTTGGTGACGATCAAACTCTCGAGACATTGCTCCCCGGCCGAAATGGATTGCAAATTCTCCGCTACGACCAATCAGTCTGTTTCCCATTTGCTTAATGTCGCTATTGATTCCCTCGTATTCACCGAGATTCTGCCCATGGAGATTAGGAAAACGACCCACATCGCCAAAGACTTCCATCACCCACATTTGCAAAGTCCAATCTCCGCGAGGATTATCTTCGGATCCCGGAACTGCCATTCGCATAAGCGTACGCGCCGCTTCTTCTCGAGCTTCGTCAGGGTTTCCCGGCTGCATCATGGCACCTATAAGATAGAGAGACTTTCTAGCGGTGATTTCAGAATAGGAACCGAATGCCACCGACATGGGTTTCATTTCTTCCTTAATGCCGATAAATCGCCCCCAGTCCTCTTCGCCGCTGGTCATCTTACCGCCTTGTTGACGGTTTCTTTCAACCGCGTTCACATATTGTTCTAACGCATAATTTGATCCAGGACCGGTTGTGCGCATGTGGCGGGCCGGAATTCGCAAATACGGAAGCGCAGCTGTCCCTTGAGCGACAAGAGCTCGACCTAACCATGTTTGAAACAAACTTAACTCGGCTTTCCGATCAGTCGAAATTTCCATTGCCTTACTATGCTGATCAATTCGAGTGATAAGACCGTTTATCGTATCGCCCCCGCCTTTCCCGACTAGGCCAAATACTCTTTTAGCTAACGCGCGAACTTTTTTAGGATCATTTCGAAAACTTACGATGCCAAATTCATTCGGAGTCGTCGTTCGCCCCCGGAATTCTTGAAGNNATTTCTCCACTGACCTCCGAAAGCATCTCTACTAACGAAGGAATCAACAGCGGGCCAAACTCAACAATCAGAGTTTCCATCTCCTTCTTCAATTCATCAGAGCCTTCAAAATAAATTTTTGCTATGGGCTCCGAAGTGAATCCAAAGCGTCCTTGCATCATGAGAGCCGCTTTAACGAGGTCCATTTTGGTGCGTAAATCACGCGTTCGGATCATCGGACGGGCAATCTTTGAAACATAGATGTCTTCTATATTTATCTTTGTAGGAGAACCGTCAGGTTGAGCCTTGAGGTAAGCATCCACTTCGGCATGATCTGTCATCGCCAAATCCAACGCTGCTCTACCCCAAATACATTCCAAAGAACTATTCCCGAGTACTTCTATAGCTCGTGCACCAAGTTTTTCATTGTAGAGCTGCCAAGCGAGATCGCCGATCGCAGTCAAATCACAAACCTGCGTAGACGTCCCAACTTCATTTCCCTGAAAATCTCTCACTTTCACTTCGGGATCAAAAGAATCGAATCCCATTTCAACTTGTGAAGAAGCGTCGACGATGGGGCGCACGCGATCAGATTCATTTTGATTGTGACGAGGTTGAAAACGAACATCCCGAATGCGATCCGTCAAGGACGCCGAAGCAACGGATTTCCCATGGTCACTGGAATACTGGAATCCAACGTCGGCATTCTTAATCAATACGTGTCGAAATGAAAATTCCGACTGCCCTTCCAAGTGAATGGTTACTCCACCCCATGAGTCCTGATCGTTCGCGGTCGTGATCACCACAGGAAATGCCGCACTCCCCTCCAAAGTGAGGGGCCGAACACCGGCGTAAAGAGTCTCGCTCTTATCCATCATAATCTGCACATTTGGACCTGCCTCAATTCCAGTGACTGGAATCATTTGCTCGGAACTCCAAGACTGTAGATGGCCGAAGGATGTGAATCTAATTTGAGTTTCATTGGGAGACTGAAACCGAATAGGCGTCTCCGATGGAAACTCACCATGTGTAAGCTCGACGTCAATCTTCTCAATCGGCCGAAGAGGATGTTTGCTATCTTCCGCCACCTGGAATGGTCCCAGAAAACTATGAGTGGAAGACGGTCCTAAAACGGCCGCTATCGGAGCTTCACTCAACTTCCCATACATACGAACTGCTCGAAATTGTCGCAGAGTTCCAGCGGCCCAAATATGGATTGCCGTTGAACTCCCTGTAGAAATCCAACTGATATTTTCAAAGTTGGAAAGATTGCCGCCGTCACGAATGACAACAAATAAATCCCACGGAAACTCCTGCCCTTCCGCGACGTCCGCAAGGACATCAATATTTACCAGCGAGTTGGCTCTTGAACTGGATGCGATATCCACAACATTTTGCGCGGTTTCAGTCGCATCGCTTCCTGAGAGAACGAACTGGATGGGAAGTGCGGACGTGCCTTTAGCGATCAACGCTGCACTTGAGGCGTTCTTTTCATTCTGTCGATCGTCTGCCGCTACATGGATGGTTCCTTTTGGGCCAAAAATGACTTTCGTACCCGGCTCAATGATAAGGACTCCTCCCTGCTCAATCC
>DDSI01000179.1 GCA_002343335.1 Bacteriovoracaceae bacterium UBA2394 | reverse complement strand
GGAGGGGTATGAAACACACAGTTCCAGGGCCAAAAGGCGTTCCTTTTTTTGGGGTCAGTCATAAAATTAATAAGCGAACTGTCTTGAGATATTTCAAAGAGCTCAATGATACGTATGGCGATCTCATTAAGATTCCCGGAGTTCATGGCGACGCCTACATTGTCGTTCATCCAGAGGATTTATCCCAAATTTTTCGCGGGGAGGGCGAGCCCAAGCTGTTTAAAAAGGCCCCGCTCTATGACAAATTGAAACCTATTTTAGGAGACAGTCTGCTGACGACCGAAGGGGAGCCGTGGAAGCGGCAGCGGCAACTTGCACAGCCCCAGTTTCATCCTAAAAATTTGACTTCCATGATTCAGATTATTTCCGACTCTGCAGACAAGATGGTGTGGAAGTGGAAAATGCGAAGTATTTCCCAGCAGACCTTCGACGTGCATGAGGATTTTATGCATTTCACGATGGATGTTGTTACACGCACTCTCCTCGGTTCGGATCTAGATTCCTCTCAAATGCAAACGCTGGATCACTGTTTTCGCGTGGTACAAGATTTTGTCTCAGACTCCTATTGGGATATTTTCCCACTCCCCCTTTCTGTTCCTACGAGGCGCAACCGAATGCTGAAGAGCGCGGTGAAAGAACTCGATGAACTGTTCTATGGAATGATTGCAGAGCGCAGGCGAAGCGGCGAACAGCGTGAAGATCTGCTCGCAAAGCTTATGCAAGCTGCCGATGACAAGGGCCATATGTCGGAGCGTCAACTTCGCGATGAAGTGGTCACCATGTTCCTTGCGGGCCATGAGACGACGGCCATTGCTCTCAGCTGGTCCATCTACTTTTATACGCAGGAGCGAGAAAGACGTGCTTTGCTGGATCAAGAGATTCAGGCGGTTCTCGGGGATGGGAAGTTTTTGCCGGAACACATTGGCCGACTGAACTATACGAAAATGTTCATCAAAGAATCCATGCGTTTGTACCCTCCTGTGTATTTCGCGACGCGGACACCGATCGAAGATGTGAAATTGCATGGGTACCATGTTCCAAAAAATTCATTGCTTCTCATCCCGATGTGGCTTGTTCATCGTCATCCGGAATTCTGGCCTGCGCCCGATTGTTTTATGCCGGAGCGCTTTTCCGCAGATCAGGCAACTTCTAGAAATCCATTTGCCTACATCCCGTTTCTTGCGGGACCGCATCGCTGTATTGGAGAGCATTTGGCTGTTATGGAATCTCAAATTGCCTTAGCGAAGGCCCTCCAAATCTTTGAAGTCCACTTAGTTCCTGACCAGCGAATTGAGCCTGAGGCTTTAATTACGTTGAGGCCACGGTTTGGAATTCAGGTAAGACTCACGCCCAGGAATCATTTAGAAAATACTCTAACCGACGGACCTTCAAGAAACGTTGAAACAGCTTTAGTTCAAACCGCAGTGCAATAGTTCCTCGCCCAAGATTTTTGAACTTGTTTCGATCATCAAATGTGGTAATTGCCGCGCATGAGTAAGTCAGCGGTGGAAGCGGTGGCGAGAGCGCCAGCTCGAGGTGTTACAGAAGAGGCCGATGAGATCTTCGGAAGATTAATGGGCCAAATCTATTCCTTCTCAGAGGTGTTGGCGCGTGAGCACATTAAAGTCGGAACAGATTTTCATGAATCAAGTTTAAGCGCCTGGCGGTCCTACTCATCTGAACGCAAGCGTAAGATATTTGAAGATTTCTGTCGCTATTCCTCGCTGATACGGGAGGTTCTGTCCGAAGGCGTAAGCCTCTTAGAACATAAGCGCGTCGTATGGGCGGCGATGCGGATATTGCGAATGAGGCCGCCTCACGATGCTTTTTCGTTCCTACGCGATGATGAAGTCATTGAGATCTACAATCGGGACCACATTCAGATTTTCAGAAATGTGAAATTTTTTGAGCTTTGCGGNNTCAAGATTGGCCCTCTCTCTACGATCGAAAACCGGCAGACATTACCCCAGCCATCTTTAAGCAAACCGAATTGTCCTTTGAAGTTGACTCCCGCTCTGAGTATTACCAAAACATCCCGGATCACATCCTGCATGAAAAATTCTCATCGGATCAACGTAAGTTGCTTATAAGCATGGGGATGCACGCTCCGGTTTACGATTTGAACGTCAAATCACCTGTTCCGATGGGAGTGCTGGTAAGTTTGCGCGCTCAGATCGTGCATCATTACGCTTTTTGTTTTCTCTTTTTGCTCTTCGTATGATCCACTACGCCGCTCTTCGGATTGTCATTAAACACTCGCCCCAAAATCTTCCGCTGAATCTGGATTAAAAGTTCCGTAATTTCGGACACCGGAATATTATAAATTTCAACTAAATTCTTAAGCTTTGCAAAGGGAGGCGAGCACAGACCCCGCTCAAAATTGGAGACAAACTGAGGGTTTGAATAGCCCAATTTCTTAGCGACTTCGCGCTGACTCAGGCCGGCGCGAACGCGTTTCTCCGCGAGGTAAGTACCCAGACTTTCGAAATCTAATGGACGTTTCATGAATCTGTTTGGAGTAACTTATTCACTCAAATCTATCAAGAAGGAAGTCGGAAATGCCAAGGCTTGAATTAAAGGGCCGGACACAAATCTATAAACATATTTTATTGATGTCATAAATAGTATTTATTTATATTACGTACAGGTTAATGGGGACAAATTGAGGGGATTGAAAATGGGCGTATCGTGTGGGGAAAATCTGAAATATGTTATTTTTTCCGGGAGGAACTGTCCGGAAAATTATTTGGGTGAATACAATTCTGTTTATAAGGCCTGGCATAAGGGGTGGGTCTCGACGTTTGAAGAATTGAAGAGCGAAGCCATTCCCACAGCGACGGATTTTCTTCGCCAAAACATCGTCGGTGGTGTCTTTCACGAGGACACTGTCATTGGACTTCAGTGCTATTCCTTTTTTCAATTGGGCGCACAAAGCCACCTTGATCATTCTTATTTTAAAACCTATCCGCAGCAATCGTTGGACGCCTTGAGGGTGAGGGGACTCACCCAGTTAATGACGATGGAGTATCTTTATGTGAACCCGGACTGGCGAAGGTCTCTTGTTGGATTTTCCTTGGCGGATATCATTTGCACTCTGGGACTTCGAATTTTCAAGATGACAGACGCGCAGGCGCTCATTTCCATCACTCGCAATCAAAGAAAAGTGAATGACATGCTCTACAATAAAGGAGCCTATCC
>DDSI01000189.1 GCA_002343335.1 Bacteriovoracaceae bacterium UBA2394 | reverse complement strand
CCGTAGTACTCCGCCTTATTCGTCGACCGATCCCTCACGAGCCCCACGGAGAAACGAGAGTTGCGGAACACGATAGTTCCCAGTAACTCCACATTCAATGTCGAAGGAACGGGCTCTCCATCGAGCACCGCCTGTCCCGGTTTGTACGGGCCTTTTACCTCGGAATTGAAAATGTTTCTGGAAACTATCGCGTTGATATTCACTTGTCGAGCGTTGGATGCGCTCACAGAGCCGGTAGAATTCTTTGCAATCGGCGGCAAATCAAATGGAAAAAAATTGTAAGTCAAAAGCACATTGATCGATTTCGCGAGAAAAAACGTGATGACGACAATGTAAGAAAGTTGCCAGAGACGGTCGCGATTCCGCGCAAAAAATTGAAGGATGGAATGGAAGATCGGCATCATTTCCACTTTCAACTTTATCGAAAGATCTAAAGGTTGCACAGATTTACATTCTCTCCTCGATTTGTCTCGCGAGCTCCGTATACACTTTGGCTCGACGCATGAAGCTGCGAGTTGAGGATATCCGATGAAAATTTCTACGCGATTGTTGCTGTTTTTCCTTTTCGTCATTTTGGGAATTTGCGTTCTCTTTTGGTCCGCTCACGATTGGTACGCCTTGATGCGGGGCGACAGAGTGGGAGCGAGCTTTTGTACGATCAGTGCGTATTGGAACTGCGACGCCGCGTCCTTTTCACTCATCGGATCCATTGCCAACATTCCCATCGGCATCTTTGGAGTTTTTTGGTTTGCCGTGGCGGGACTTCTCGCCTTAAACGACCGCAGTCGCCGTTCGCTCGGGATGAAAGGGTGGCTGGTCTTGGGTTTGGTCACGGCTGCATTTTGTTGGAACTATCTTTTCTTCTTTTTGAAGGCAGGGTGTTTGACTTGCTATGCATCGTACGTCCTCATCTTAGGAACCTTGCTGACCGGGTGGAACTTGAAAGGTCCGTTCCAACTTCTTTCCGTTCGCAAGGTCATCGGGTTCGTCTTAGTGGCCGCTGCCTTGTTGGCGCTTTATTGTGGTTACAACATTTACCGCATGAATAGCTTGATCGACACGGCGGAATTTCGAAGTTGGTTTCGCTCATTGCCGGTGGAAGGGTTCACGGCCAAAAGCCCGCTCATGAAGGGTGAAGAAAATGCCAAAGTTACGGTGGTTGAGTTTTCAGATTTTGGATGTCCCTATTGTGAAAAAACAGCATCTGCGATTCTTCCTTATTTAGCCTCGCAAAAAGATGTTCGAGTCGTTTTCTTTCCGTTCCCTCTTGATTCCACCTGCAATTCCAAATCTCAAATGGTCCATCCCCATTCTTGCGATTGGTCGAAGGTCGCCTATTGTGCAAATGCGCAAAATGCTTTCTGGCGCGTGCACGATAACATTTTCAAGATTGCTCGAGAGAATGAGCATCTTCCTCCGGTCAAGGAGCATTGGGAGAGTGTGGGCGTGCCCGACCTGGATCAATTGAAGAAATGCTTTGAGAATTCGGAGACGGATAAGGCATTGCGGGATCTAGTGAACGTTGGAATCGAAGCAAATATTGAAGGGACGCCGAGCTTCTTCTTCAATGGTCGACGAATCCCTCGTTTCATGCCGCTTCCACTTTGGAAGGCGATTGTTGACGAACTTCGCTCGAACCCATGAGGCATACTCTCAGATTTTTTCTTGGATTCGCTCTTGCGATAGGGGCAAATTCGTCCACGGTCGCTAGTCCTAAAGGGCTTCAATTTGTTCAAATCCGAAATATTTCCTTTCAAGTGGAAGTGGTCCGTTCGTCGGATGAGTGGATGAAAGGGCTCATGTTTCGCGATCGCTTGGGAGAAAAAGAAGGGATGCTTTTTTTTGGAAAGGAAGTTCGCCGCCAATCCTTCTGGATGAAGAATACTCCGGTGTCGCTCGACATTATTTACATCTCAAAGGATCTAAGAATCGACTCCATTCAAAAGAATACGGAACCACTCTCTGAAAAGCCATTGCCGAGCAAGGGGCCCGCTTTGCATGTGCTTGAGATCGTGGCGGGCAGCTCAGATCGCCATGGATTTCGAGAGGGCGATAAAGTTATTTTCCGTGGAATCCCGCGATAGGACGTCCTTGCCATTCCCATCGTAGGTGTCGGACGAACCGCTTACCGTCCGGCGGAAGATTCGAAATCGAATTCAATTGCTTGAGCCATTTTTCCAACAGAGCGGGAGGGACATCGCGAAACGCAACCTTTTGTTCATAAAACTGAGCTTGAATCAATTTCCATCGCTCTTCTTCGGTTTTGGCGTTGGGCAAAGCGAATAGTTTTTCATAGAGAGCCGCTCGATCCCAAATCTCCGCCATCGCCAATCGTTTTCGAAGTGCCTTTGGATCCCGAGAAAATTCTTTGAGAACATCGAGATCGGGTTCGCTCGATTCGGCCAAAATATCTTCTAGATGGCGATGGTTCATTTTGATCTTCAATTGAGCCTCGAGAGTTTTTGCCTCCTCGTAAAATTTTTGTGCCTCATTCCATTGGGATTCGAGTGCGGCCAAATCTCCCTGGGCTTCAGGCAAAGTAAGAAGCTTGAGCAGGCCTCTAGGTTCCTTTGTTTTGAAGGCTGCAAGATGGAGCTTCTCTTGATCCTGAGGACAGAGGCGATGCCAGTAGAGCCATCGATCGGGTGAAAGATCT
Source organism: Bacteriovoracaceae bacterium UBA2394 (assembly GCA_002343335.1). GTDB lineage: Bacteria > Bdellovibrionota > UBA2394 > UBA2394 > UBA2394 > UBA2394. Next base: position 906 of record DDSI01000189.1, on the reverse strand, counting down.
TGTTCGAAGTGCCATTGCAGTCGCTCGCAATCTCGGCGCCGGGGATCTTGAAAGAGGCTCGGTCGGCTGTAAACCCGTTCCGCTCGACTCAATTCCAATTCCGTTGGCTTGTAATTTTCCAACGACTGAAGGGTGGAATTTGTGTTCCAAGGCCACGACTTCGCTTGGAGGGCGAGGGACGAATATCCTCCTGCCAATCCGTAAGAAGCCGGAGCGGGAAGCTTCGTAAACTTGGCAAACCCCCTAGGCCATTCCTGAAGGGGAGTCGGGGATTTCTCTTTAAGCGCAGCCGCCCAGCGGATGGAATCTTCCAGCGAGGGGGAAGCGAGTGCCACCGCAAATCCCTCAAAAATGAATGGGTCCGTATAGGACGTAAATGGCGCCTTTAAAAACCCATGCACGAGATGCGAAAGCTCATGCGTGAGTAAATCGCTTACGATCGGCGGCGAGGAAAGATGCATTTCTCCTCGTATAAAATTTCCAATCTGCGTTTGATGAGCGCCAATCCAATAAGACTTCGCGGCATCGGAAGCATACAAATAGATTTTAAACTCAGGACGAGAAGAGAATTTTGCGTCCTCAAGTAAGTTTCTTTGAATTTCGGTCCACGCAAATGAAAACTCGTCCGCGTATAATGCCGTTAGCCCTTCATCTTCGAGATTCGAATAAATTTTAAAAGGAGGTAGCGCGATGGATTCCGAAAATGGATTCGATCGCACGAGATGCACTCCCGCGTTCGCCACCGCAAAAAGCAATAGGAAGAGCGATGGAAAATATCGGAGTGGTTTTACGCTAAGAAAAATTCCAATGGCTGCAAGACCGATAACGGCGCGGGTGTAATAGGGGTGCATCGGATAGATGGCATCCAGAGAAACGGTCCCAGGAAGGACACCCCAAAATGGATCG
>DDSI01000028.1 GCA_002343335.1 Bacteriovoracaceae bacterium UBA2394 | reverse complement strand
CAAAAGATGAGTCTCTGCAGAAGAAAACCCGAGGCGAAATCCGCGAGTTTTGCGCAAAATATCCACTATTTAAGGCCTAGTTACCTGCAGTTTTCGATGCTAAACCCATCGGCACATGTACTGCCCGTTTTGTAAACATATCGACACCTCGGTCGTGGACTCTCGGGATGCGCGAGAAGGCTCCGAGATTCGGCGTCGCCGGGAATGCCCCAAGTGCAAGCAAAGATTCACGACTTACGAGCGGGCCGATTCGATTTTTCCATGGGTGATCAAAAAAGATGGGCGCAGAGAAGAATTTGATTCCGATAAGATCATGGCCGGAGTGCTCCGAGCTGTGGAAAAAAGACCGGTGAGTATTCATGCCTGTGAAGAGTTGGTGACCAAAGTGGTGAAGGCCGTCACCGAGCGAGGTGAAAAGGAAATTCCGAGCTCCATCATCGGCGAAGAAATCATGAAGGGCCTAAAGAGTTTGGATGAAGTGGCCTATGTGCGATTCGCAAGCGTGTATCGTCAATTTCGAGATATCAATGACTTCATGTCGGAGCTGAGCTCTCTGCTCACCAAGAAAGCTTGAGTATGGCATCGGGTGGATCACGACATCAATCTCGGGAAGCGGCCATGAGCTATCTTTATCAAAAGGAACTGAAGGTCGACTCGCGAACGGAGACTCCTGAGAAATTCATTCGACATTTCAATCCGCCGGAAGAGTTTGTCGCCTTTTTTCGAGAGATCGTGCTTGGCGTGGAGCAGTATCAACAAGAAATCGACAAGCTGATCGAAGAGCATGCGGAGAATTGGAAGCTCTATCGAATTGCAAAGACCGATTTGGCCGTACTTCGCATTGGCGTATGGGAGTTGCTCTACTGCCCGGAGACAGACTACCAAGTCGTGATTGATGAAGCCGTAGAGCTTGCCAAATCTTATGGATCGCAGGATTCGGCATCGTTTGTGAACGGAATCCTCGATCCTATCGCGACTAAGATTCGGAAGAAGAAGTAATCATTCGTTCAACTGTGCCCGGGCACAGTTGAACCAAAGTTAATTCGTATTGCTTAGAGTCGATGCGTTTGGAGGTGTATAGCAAATGCATCAGATGCTGCGTTTTCTATACACCTCCACATGGACTGACACCGAAGGCCTCACCCAATCTTCGGAACTTTATTCCAAGGGGTGGGCTTCCATTTTATTTTTAAATCTTCGCAGGTGACGACGTAGCTATACATATCGTTCCATTGACCGCTTAAAAATAGACGGCGGAGGCTTTTGCCTTCGCGGCGCATGCCGAGTCTTTTCGCGACGGCGATCGAGCGCGAGTTTCGCGGATCAATGCCAGCTTCAATGCGATGGAGATTAAATTTTCGGAAGCCAATCTCGAGTGCGGCTTGCACCGCCTCGGGACAATAACCCTTTCCCCAATGTGTATTTAAAATGAGGTAGCCCAAGTAGGCATTTTGAAAAATTTTGCGTTGCAGATCCATCAACGACACGTAGCCTACAATTTCACCCGTCTTCTTTTTAAAAACTGCAAAACCATAAAACTCATCTCGCTTCCATTGATCTGTAAGATGCGTCACCAATTTTTTGAGCTGAGACCGAGTGAGGGGTCCTGCAGATTTTCGTGACCGATCCCATTCATTTTGCTCCGTAAAAGTTTTTCCATGGCTATCGCGCCACACCGAGAAATCAGAAAGACGAAGTGGGCGAAGCACCAACCGTTTCGTGCGTACCTCGAAAGAGTGTCGTAGCGGACGTTTCATCATTCATAAATTCATAGCGAAAACTTGTCGGTTTCTCCACATTGCTCAGTTCCATTTGGCGCTTTCTCGTCAAAGCTTTGTCTGACACTTTGCCGGTGCCGGAGTGGGGCGGCACCTTCAAAGCACTGACAACGCTGTCTTTTTTTGCCGAGTCCATTTTTGCAGTCTTGGCATTTTCCTTGCTTATTGCACACCTCGGATGTCTGTGGTTCAGAAAGAAATTCGCGCATCAAAATCGTGGAGCCGAGCAGTGATGTTTCTGGCGCTGCTTCTCTGGCTCGTGGCCTTAGAAATTCTCTCTTCGCAGGCTTGGTTTGTTCATGCGGCCACTGGCATTGATCTCTTAGATGATAAGCCCAGTTCTCGGTTGGAGTTTCGGCAGCGCATCAAAGATGTCAATATCTCAGCATTCATCGAAATGCCCCAGATCACGCTGGAGCCGGTGTTTATGGCGCAAAGCGCTATTCCGAAGGAAAATTTAAACCCGGATCTTTTCAAGTCATTCAAGGCGATAGACGACAAAGCGGCCGAAACTAATGAGTACGATAAAGGATTCATCGCGCTGGATAAATTTTCGAAGAAGGTTCAGGGCGATAGCATTGCGGAATGGGTTACCTTTGCAAAAGCCGATTATCTTTTTAAGGTTCACGCCGAACGCGAGGAGAAAAAATATAATCTTCCCTTAGAAGAATATCAGGATGCCATTCGTCGATATCCTTTAAACTCGCAATTGCCGAGAGCGCTTTATCAAATCGGCCTGCTGCAGTTGAAGATGGGGCTCTACGCGGAAGTCGACGTTACGATGGCCCGAGCTTTGAAGGAGTATCCTTCGAGCGAATATGTCGCCCAGTATCATTTGCTCGTCGGCGAATCTGCGTTCTTTTCGAACGACGATATACGAGCGAACAACGAATATTCTTACGTCATTGAGAAATTTCCGAAGAGTGAAGCTGCCGCAGATTCGGCATTTCGGAAAGCATTCATTTTATTTCGTAAGGGCGAGTATTCAAAAGCTCTGGAAGTCTATCAGGATTTGGAAAAGTTTCACTCCGATCGAATCGCAACACTTCGCATGAAGAAAGATCCTCAACAGATCGATAAGTATGTGGATCGAGTGTACTATGCTGAAACATTATTTTTGAACTCTCGCTATGGTGAGGCTTCCAGTATCTATCAAGATCTTGCCAATCTTTTTCCGAAGCATGATATCGCGCCCTTCGTTCTGATTCGATTTGCGGATTGTTACTACCATCGACGTAAAACCCGCGCTGCGATTGCAATGTATCAAGACATCATTAAGCGCTTTCATTCGAACCCACTCGCCGTCGCTGTAGCCAATATTCATTTGTCCAGTTTGTATTTTCTTAGCAATGACATGCGAGGTCCTCGCGATAACGAAACTCTGTTGCAAAATGCCTTTGAAAATGCACGCAAGGCAGAAAATGAGCCAGTGTCTTCTTTAGCTTTGGCGCGCCTGGCAAATCATTATCTGTACTATCAAATTTTTCCGAAGGCTCAACAGACGCTGGCGAAGTATCGAGAGCTTTATCGCAATACACCCAATCAAAAATATATCGACGACCAATATATCAAAACCGTGGAGCTGGAAATTTACGACTACTATCGTCGAGAAGACTACCTGGCTGCCTTAGCCACTTACTTGGTGATCGATCGAAAGGGCGAGGCCAAAAATTTTGGCAATACGAAAGTTTTGATCGCTCTCGCGGATGCAGCTAAGAAAATGTCTCTCTACGAAAAGGCGACTCAAATCTTGAATCGCGTCGTTTATTTGGAAAAGACCAGCGAAGGCCGGCAAGAAGCTCTTCTAAAATTGATCGACCTCTTGATTGTGGAGAAAGATTTGCGTCGAGCGAGTGAACGACTGCGCCGATTTAATTTTGCCTATCCAACTTCGCCTTACGGTCATTTATACGAAATGTATTGGGGCGAACTTTATTCTTCGCTTAATAACTCTGAGCAAGCGATTAATCACTATGAACGTGCGTTGGTGGCTGCTCAGAACAAGCCCACAGCGCGCTACGAAATTCGTCATCTCTACTTGAAAATCTCAGATCATTACGAGCGCCAAAAGCTGCCGTTGAAAGCGATTGATTCCTATGAGTCTTACGTCAAGGCCGTGGCCGAATTTGAATCCTCCGCGCTCACTCAAGCGTGGGTAACACCGCGAGATCGGCATCTGGTGAAAGTCGCTAAGTTTCGAATTGCCGATTTATACTTCGGAATGAGGGATTATGTGCGCGCCCTCGAATCTTATCGTGTGGTTGTTCGAGATGTTACGGAAGAGCCCTTTCTCACTCATGCGCGATTTCGACAGGGCGAATGCTTCCTGGCGCTCGATGATCGGGCCGCCGCGTTGAAAGCATTTCAATCGATCGAGGCGAAGGACCCAAACAACTTATGGGCTCGATCGGCAAAGTCTTACATTCAAACGGTCGAAATGGAGGAAAAATATGGAATCCGAATCCTCAACTGAGGCAAAAGTCACTGCAGTTGAACGAGCTTTGGAAAGCATTCAACAGGCGGATTCGCAATATGGTTTGAGCCTACTGGCCTCGACGCTTGCGCATGAGATTCGAAATCCTCTCCAGAGTATCCGTTTGCAGATCGACGCTGCGAAGCGCGGGGGTTCTCCTCAAATGGCGCTGCAAAGTATTTCTGACTCCATCACCCGTTTGGAATCTGTCGTTCATCGCGTTCAACAATTGAGTCAGCGCTATGAACTGCAACCGGAGTCCGTCAATTTGAAAGAGCTCGTGGAATCAGCGTTGAGTGCCTTTCAATATTGGTTCTCAGCTGCGGGCGTGATTGTCCGCACTCACACGGCTTGGGAGGGCGAGCCTTTGGTGCGATGTGATCGAGAATTGGTGCAACAAGTGTTGCTCAACCTCCTCATGAACGCCATCCAAGCGATGCCTCGCGGTGGCGAAATTACGTTGGAGCTGAGCGAAGAGTTGGATAATGCGCTTATTCAAATCGAAGACACCGGCGTCGGCATGAATGCTGAGCAATTAGCTAAGGTGGGCACGCCATTTTTTACAACTAAGGCCAACGGAAATGGCTTGGGACTTTCGTTCTGCAAAACGATCGCTGCGCTCCATGGCGGCGGTCTTGAAATTTCCTCAAAACAACAAGAAGGGACTCGTGTCGTCTTGAGACTGGCTAAGGTACTTCCAGAAATGAACCGTGAGGAGGATACGTATGTCTCTTAATCGAGTATTGATCGCCGACGATGACGGCGATATCCGCGAGTCACTTAAAAACTTTTTTATCCAATTGGGTTTTGATGCCCAAACTGCCGAGAATGGTGAAAAGGCAATGTATCTGGTTCGGAGTAACCAATTGCAGGGTACGCCCTTTCAATTTGTAATCACTGATTTCCGTATGCCAGGCGTGGATGGTTTCGATGTGCTGAAAGAAGTTAAGCGAACGTCGCCTTCTGCCCGCGTGATCGTGATGACGGGCATGGCCTCTGTGCATCACGCAGTTCAGGCAATGCAAGCGGGAGCGGACGATTACATAGCTAAGCCATTCTCCTTGGACGATATGGAGAAAATCGTTTTGAAGTCTCTTCCTAAGTCGACCGAACCGACGAAAGCGATTGGCATTCTTTCGGTTGATCCAAGCTTTCAAGCGATTTTGCAGAAAGCCGAAAGAGCTGCGCGCTCGAATGCACCTATTTTGATTGAAGGTCCTTCTGGAACTGGGAAAGAACTCTTAGCGAGACAAGTTCACGAATGGTCACCCCGACGTTCGAAACCGTGGGTCGCGATCAACTGTGCGGCTCTGCCTGCCGGACTTCTAGAAAGTGAACTCTTTGGATTTGAAAAAGGCGCGTTTACGGGCGCCATTGAAAAGAAGCCAGGAAAATTTGAACAGGCCAATGGCGGAACTCTGCTACTGGATGAAATCGGCGAGCTCGATCCCATTCTTCAGGCCAAATTACTTCGTGTGTTGCAAGAGGGAGAGGTCGATCGATTGGGCGGAAAGAAATCCTGCAAGATCGATGTGCGGATCATTGCAACGACCAACAAGAATTTGGAGCAGCTTGTTCGCACGGGTCAATTTCGAGAAGATTTGTTCTTCCGACTTTACGGCGTTCGATTCATCTTGCCGTCGCTTAAAGACAGGCCGCAAGACATCGCCATGCTTGTGACTGAATTCTTGAATCGCCAAGCGACGATCTTGGGCCGAACTCTGACCCTCGATGCCGATGTGCTTACGGCGCTAGAGCAACGTGCTTGGACGGGAAATATTCGTGAGCTTGAGCGCTCAGTTGAAAGAGCGGCGGTGCTTTCGGAAGACGGGCTCGTGCGTCTCAGTCACTTCGAATTTACGCCAGATCTTTCTTCCTTGAGGCCGACGATTCCTCCGACCACGCACGAGGCTGCGCAGGCAATGGCCGCTGCGATCCAACCGAAGCGATCCATTCGAGAGATGGAGCAAGATATTATTTTACGAGCGCTCGATGCTCATCAAGGAAATCGAACGCACACGGCGAAGGCTTTGGGCATGAGTCTCCGGACCCTTCGTCATAAGTTGAAGCAATATCGTGAACAGGGCATCGCGGTAGATCGCGTCGCTCGGCAAAATTTAGTAGGCAGTTTTCGCAGCGACGAAAAGACGGATGCGGCGCTCGACTATGTTTCTCATGCGTCAACGAATGAAGACACCTATGGCGCGATAATTGCACTAGAGGAGGAGACAGTGCACGCAGGCGAAGCCTGATCGCTGGAAGTCGTTCTCGAGGACTTCCGGCGTAACGTCGGAATATCCTCGGACCGCAAGGAGAGGTCAACCGATGGCAAATGTAGATATCCATCTCGAGATTCTGGCTAAATCGATGTCTCTTCGATTGAAGAGACATTCCACACTCGCCGGCAATGTCGCGAATGCCGATACACCTGGCTATCGTCCTCAGCAAATTAGTTTTGAAGACGCTCTGCAAAGAGCCGCCGATCGCAAGTCGAGTGTCCAGATCGACAATGTGAAAAGCTCGATGGAAGTTGTCGATGACGGTCAGCCGCGACTCGATGGCAACACGGTGAATTTGGATAAGCAAATGGCCATGATGGCCGAGAACGGGCTCTTGTACAATGCAACTGCCGAGTTCATAGCGCGCAAGATGCGAATGTTGAAATCAGTCATAGGATGACCAATCACTAGGATGAACTAATATGGATTTACTGACTGCACTTCGAATTTCTGCCTCCGGCCTCTCGGCCCAGCGCACACGACTTAACGTCTTGTCGTCCAACTTGGCCAACGCAAATTCTACTCGCTCTGCGGATGGATCGGGTCCGTACAAACGAAAGGATCCAATTTTTCAGGAAGTTTCGGCGGAAAGCTTTGAAAAAGCGCTCGATAATGAATCAAAAAAGATTTCTGGTGTGCGCGTGACACAGATTGTGACCGATCAACGACCGGGAAGCCGAGTCTATGATCCCTCGCATCCCGACGCCGATGCCACAGGTCACGTTTTAATGCCCAATGTGAATCCCGTGACGGAATTGACCGACATCATGTCTACGTCTCGCTCGTATGAAGCGAATATTACGGCGATGCGAACGGCGAAGGATATGATCGCGGCCGTCTTGAACATAGGAAAGGGTGGCTGATGAAAATTACAACGACAATGTTTCCAAGTTCTATTCGACTTTCACCCGAACTCGAGAAGGCAGCTCAAGGACAGAAATCAGAGCTCATGAAGCCCACGGATGGGCCCTCGTTTTCTGACATTATCTCCGAGAAAATCCAGCAAGTGGATGATCTTCAGAAGCAAGCCGACGTGAAGATGACCGATGTGGCGACAGGGAAGTCGCGAAACTTGCACGAAGCAATTCTGTCTATGGAAATGGCGGACACCTCGTTGAAGATGTTGGTGACGGTGAGAAATAAAGCGATCGAAGCGTATCAAGAAATGATGCGCATGCCGATCTAATGTAAAGAAGCAAGGATAGGTAGAAAATGGAATTTCTCCTCAATTTTAATTCCTGGTTCAAAGGTCTCCCGGCAAGCGGGAAGCTCTCTTTCTACCTCGTCGTCATTGGTATGGTGGTTGCGGGCATTTTACTGCAACAACACTACAAAACCGCGGGTCATCAATATCTCTACACCAACCTTTCTCTTTCCGATGCCAATGCCATTGCTGCGCGACTTCAATCGATGAACGTGGAAGCGCAAGTCCAGGGCGATGCTGTGCTTGTGCCTGGCAATCGCGTGCTTGAACTTCGTAACACGCTCTCTGCCGAAGGTCTGCCTCGAGGAGGCGGAGTGGGTTTCGAAATTTTCGATCAGAAAAATTTTGGAGAAACAGAATTTCAACAACGCGTGAATTACATGCGCGCTGTGCAAGGGGAACTCGCCCGTACGATCTCTGCAATTGATGGCGTCGAGAAAGCCCGAGTCCACATCGTGATGCCGGAGAAATCTTTGTTTGCAGAAGATGCGAACCCTCCGACGGCATCTGTGGCTATTCAAATGTTGAAAGGTCGAAAGCTTTCGGACGGTCAAATCAACGGTATTGCCCACATGCTGGTGACCAGCGTGGAAGGGCTCACGGAGAATAACCTGAACATCATCGATCAGAATGGCAACGTCTTATACAAAGGTTCGGGCTCCGATAAGTCCGCTGGATCGACCAAGCAACTCGACATGCAAGCAGACTTAGAAGCTCGCATGGAGCGCGGTGTGCGTGACATGCTGGAGCGAATCGTGGGTGCCGGTGGCGCCACGGTGAAGGTGAGCACCGTTCTCAACTTCAACACGGTGGAAAAGATGGTGGAAGCGATTGATCCTGAAAGTCGCGTCGCCTTGTCTGAAAATGCGACGACGGAAACGCAGAGTGGAACATCGGGATCCGCGGGTGGAACTCCGGGCGCGGCCTCCAATTTGCCAGAAGCGGGCGGCACAGGAGCTTCAGGCTCGAGTTCAAGCAATTCCAAGCGAGTGGAAACCACCGCCAACTACACGGTGACTAAGACCACGCAAAAAATTGTGGAGCCGATGGGCGCCATTCAAAAATTGAGTGTGGCGGTGTTGGTGGATGGAACGTATCAAACGGCGGAAGACGGGACGCAAACCTATCAACCTCGAACCGCTGAGGAAATCGCGAAGCTGGAAACCCTCGTAAAAAATGCAGTGGGCTTCAATGACAAACGGGGTGATGCGGTGAAGATCGAAAACATGCAATTCAATCGTCTGCCAGTGGATGATAAAGGCACAGCTGAATTTGTTTCCGCGACGAACTCTTCTCGCTTCCAACTCTTCCTTTTCGACAATGCCAAACTTTTGGGAGTGGTGCTCATTCTCGGCGTGATCTTTATCATGCTCGTGAAGTTGGTCAATTCTTACGCCCCCCCGGTGAATGTGGCATATGCCAATTTAATTGGTCAGAGTGCAGCGGCCGTGGCTGATGCGCTGCCTGCCCGAGCTCAAATCAACATCGTTCAGCGCGACAGCGGTGAGGCCAAACAGAAGGCTCAGGAAATTGCGAATCAAATGCCCGATATGGCTCAGCGCCGCGACTCGGGGATGATTAACTTCGTCGAGACCGAGAAGTCCATCACCGTCGAAGCCATGACGACATCGGAAGAAAAATTGAGACTACAAGCCGCGAAGTTGCAGGCGGAAAGCATCATGAAAAATGACGTGAACGAAACTGTGGGTATCGTTCGTCAATGGTTGAACGAGGGTTAAGAAATGGCAGAAGCAGAAGCACAACAGAAAGACGCACCGAATAAAGCCGCGCAGATGCAGAAGCTGCGCATTACCGGCGTTCAGAAGGCGGCCGCGCTCATGCTTGCCGTGGATAAAAATATCGCTAAGGAAGTTTTCTCGAAGCTGGAAGACTTTGAAGTTAAGAAGATTACCGACGCCCTGTTTGAGTTGGGTGTCCTCCATCAAGAGACTACGACTCAGATTCTCAACGAATTTATTCGCCGGTCCGCCTCCGGGGGCGCGCTGGCTGCCACCAGTTCTGAAATTAAGAACTTGCTCTCCGAAACATTGGATGAGCGTCGTTCCAAAGAAATTCTCTCCTCGCTTACGAGCTTCCGAGATAACGCGCTTAAAAACTTGGGAACTTACGATCCAAAGACGCTTTCCAACTTCTTATCGAACGAGCATCCGCAGACGATTGCGCTTTTGCTATCTCACTTGGGAACGGAGAAAATTGGAGCGGTCGTGCGCTTATTGCCTCAAGC
>DDSI01000096.1 GCA_002343335.1 Bacteriovoracaceae bacterium UBA2394 | reverse complement strand
GGGTAACGAAGGGTCTCGGCCTCCTCGTTCCGCCGGTTAAAAAATTGAATCCCGGACAAGCGGTGCAAGCGCTTCGCGAAGGCAGCAATTTGGGCCAGCTCAATTTCGATCGATTTAAGACGGACAAAAAGGAAGAAGATAAAATTCGCTATGCTCAGATCGACGCGAAGTTTTTCGTGAACGATCGAAAAGATTTGAAAGCGGCTCAGGCATTCGAAGCGAAGGGCCGAGTTATTTCTGAAGGCGTGAATTGGGGTCGACGTCTGATTATGACTCCGGGAGGCGATCTCTATCCCGATGTGCTCGTCAAAGAAGCGCAGAAAATGGTCTCGGACTCCCCGTCGAAGGCGAAAATTAAAGCTCAGTATTGGACGACCAAAGAATTGGTGAAGAATAAATTCGGAGGCGTGCTTGGCGTGGGTCAAGGATCCGATAATCCGCCGCGATTCATTGTGCTGGAATATTCCGCGGGTAAAAAAGGTGACAAACCGGTGGTATTGGTTGGAAAGGGAATTACTTTTGATTCGGGCGGTCTCTCGTTGAAGCCCCCGCAAGGTCAAGAAACCATGAAATACGACATGGCCGGATCAGCGACTGTGCTCAGTGTTTTTAAAATTGCGACAGATTTGAAATGGCCGGTGAATTTGGTGGTGCTGGTGCCGACGGCAGAGAACATGCCCTCAGGAAAAGCGATTCGCCCCGGAGACATTCTCCGCATGGCTTCTGGCAAAACCGTGGAAGTATTGAACACCGATGCGGAAGGCCGATTGATCTTGGCAGATGCACTTCACTACGGCTCCACCGAGTATGACGCTAAGGCGATTATTGACGTTGCGACGCTAACAGGCGCCTGCGCCATGGCGGTAGGAGAAGCGGCAGCTGGGATCTTCTCCAACAGTGGAAAACTTCAGTCCGCCCTTTTGAAGACAGGCCAAGAAGTTCAAGAAAATCTCTGGCCCCTTCCTCAGTTTGACGATTTCTACGCTCCTACTTTGAAGAGCGATGTTGCCGATTTGAAAAATATTGGCTCACGAGAAGCGGGAGCCTCGACGGCGTCGATCTTCTTGCGACATTTTGTGAAATCGGGAACGCCGTGGGCGCATTTGGATATCGCCGGCTGCGGTTGGTATGATGCGCCTCGAGATTTCATCACGTCGAAGGGCGCCTCGGGCGTGCCGATCCGACTGCTGGCGTCGTTTGTTGAAAATGCCAGCGGAGCGAAGTTCTAAGAGCGCGTGAAGTTCTGAAGAGTGAGCGATGTTATTCAAGCGGAGGAGGAGTTTTTGTGGACGGTACTTTCCGTTCTCTTGGCTCGTCCCTCCACCACTCGAAAAAAATTGCCGCAAATTTATTTATTTTTGAGTCGTGAATCGAAGGGATCGCTCACGACGCGAACCCCGAGCGAAAAGGATCTCGTGCATTCTCAACAATTTCGCGGCGAAGGCGTCGCGCTCATCGACCCGCCCATCGCCTGGGTGTCTTCGCTCGATCAAGTTTCTGAGGAGTCCGCACATTTATACGCCATTGTGAATGCGCCCCATTCTTTGCGACCGCGGAATAAAAAGGATGAACAGGCTCTCGTTCAGTTGCATGAGGCCTTCGCCTTTTTTGCGGAAGCCGTCAGCACCTCGCCAAAAATAAAATTGAATCAGCGTTTGAGCCTCCCTAAAAATTTTCGAAGTTTTTCGAAGGTGGAAAAATTTTGGATACGCGCTCACTACAACGGCTATCGCCTCGGCCAAAAATGGGCGCGAAGTTATTTTTCCGGCACGCTCACTCCGGAAAAAATGCGCCGCTGGTTTCGCTCTTGGGGCCGCTCCGCTACCGCCCCAAGATAATTTAATTGGGGACAGTATACGTTTTTCCCAAATTTAGATTTCAACCTTAATCTGGCCTGACATTTTCGTAAATTGACGAAGTTATACCGACTGATAGGCAGACGCGATGCCACGAATAGCACGAGTAGTAATTCCAAGTATCCCCCATCATATAATCCAGAGAGGAAATCGCGGTCTTCAAACTTTTTTCAACGTCAGCGATTACCAGAATTACAAAAAGCTTCTTTATGATTGGTCTCAAAAAGAAGGTATCAAAATTCTCGCGTATTGTTTGATGACTAATCACATCCACATTATCGGCATACCGGACACCGTGCGGAGCTTCGAAAGAGGGATTGGAGAAGTGCATCGGAGGTACGCTTGCTTAGTCAATTTTAGAAGCGGTTGGCAGGGACATCTATGGCAGGAAAGATTTCATTCGTACCCTATGGATGAAGCTCATTTATACGAAGCAGTTCGGTACATTGAGTTGAATCCTGTCAAAGCCAAGCTGGTTTCATCACCCGAGAAATACTTATGGAGTAGCGCACCCTCTCGAGTTTCGACGAAAAAAGATCCCCTTCTTGCATCTGATAGAATATTTCCAATCGATAACTGGCGTAAGTATTGGCAGGAGGGGATCGATCGATTATCGGCCGCAGAAATTGAATCTCACGCAAGAACTGGAAGACCTTTTGGTAGTGATGAATTTATTCAAAAACTAGAAATTCTATCCGGTCGCTCCTTAACTTGTCAGAGACGTGGGAGAAAACCATCCCCGACCACGGTCACGCAAAAAGGAATAGAGTATACTGTCCCTAATTAAGGCCGCGGTCTTGCGCGGTCTCTCGAATCCAATCCATCAAGTCGGTCTTCATACGACGTTCCTCGATGAGGCGCGCGGCTACGGTTTCAAATTTCGCCCAGAACAGGGGGATGGTTGCGTCTTTTGGAATTCTCATCGATGCTTCAGCCAATGTGGCCATCATGAGCGGATCGGAAATTTTCTTTCGCAATTCCCAAAAGGCCGCCGATAAAACCAACGAATCTTCATGGGGATCGAGACCTTGCACATCGGTTGGAAAAACTTTGAGCACTTTCAAATCGCGTAAGCACTCTTGGCCCTCAGTTTCTTTCGCATCATAAGGAGCAATGCATGCGCTTCGAAATCGCATCCCCGCAAACGCATCGGCTACCGCCTCATGAATGACGGTGGCGTCGTAGCCGACGAGTCCTCGATTAATGTCATCCATCACGGAGTGTCCCCACTCATGAGTCACGACAAATCCATCCAGCGCATCCAAAAAATTTCCGCCGCCTAAAAACAATAAACGAGCGTCGGCTAAATAACTTGAGTGATCGGAATTACTCGACCAGGCGCGCACTTCGATGGGCTTACTTTGAACCTTGATTCCAAGGTCCCCCACAAATTTTCGAGCAGAATCTAAAAAGAAAAGCGCCGACGCTTGAGTCTTTTCTTCAAGTGTGTCCGTTCCCCACACGCAAAACAT
>DDSI01000125.1 GCA_002343335.1 Bacteriovoracaceae bacterium UBA2394 | reverse complement strand
CTCGAGGGCCATTCCGCGAGAACCCTTTAAGAAAACAGTTTGACCTGCATTCAAATTTTTCTTCAAGGTGGCGATGAGCATCTCCATTTCTAAGAAGCAGGAGATATTCTCCGGCTTTCGAATCATGCCGTCGTAAGCCTTTCGAAATTCTGGGCCAAAAAGGTAGATGTGATCAAAATTTAAAACCGACACCACATTGAGGATCCGGCGGTGAGCATCGTCCGAAGCGCTTCCCAAATCGAGCATGTCACCTAAAACAACATGCTGGTGGCAGCCGTCGGTAAGTTCAATAAACGTCTGAAGTGAAGCCTCCATGCTGGAGGGATTTGCGTTGTAGCAATCATCGAAGATCCGCACGTCGTTCTTAGAATTTATCCAGCGGCTGCGATGCGCTTCTCCTTTAAAGTTTTGAGTACTCTCAGAAATTCGCATGAGCTCTGCCCGAGTAATGGAGGGGTAAAGCAGGCGAAGCATAGAAATGGCGGCCAGAAGATTTTGAGCATTGTGTTTTCCGGGAAGAGGGTTCTGCCACTCGACGCCGAATGAATGGAGGCGATGAGGCGCTAAATACCTTCCTTCGATCATCGCCTTGCCATCGAGTCCGTAGGTTATCAGGCGATCGGAAATTATTTTTTCCTCCGAAATCGCTTTCGCAATATAAGGGGAATCTATATTCGCGGCAAAATGCCCGGCCGTCTTTTGAATCAAAAATTGAAAAAGCTTCAATTCTTCCTTAGCGACGGTCTCGATGTTGGAAAGTCGGTTTAAGTGCTCTTCTGCAATGGTTGTAAGGATTCCGTGCGTGGGTTGCACGACGGCAAGATGTTGGTCCATCCAGCCCGGCTCATCAATGCCAATTTCAATGACCGCTACTTCCTCGTCGCGGATGGATAGAATAGACAGCGCGATTCCCAAAATGGAATTCAAAGACTTGGCGGTTTTATAAACTTTTTGGGAATTCTCGAGTTTGTTGGCCAGTAAGTGCNNTCCTTTGTCGTCGTTTTTCCGTTACTGCCACCCACTGCTATGATCGGAATGGTGAGAGCCTTGCGATAAGCGGCCGCGATCGTGCGAAGAGCTTCAGTCGTATTTTCCACCTGAAAGAGCGGAAACCCTGACGGGATTTTATCTGAGTCTTTCAGGATTGCAGATTTAGATACGATCGCTCCCAGCGCCCCCTGAGTGGAAATTTCCGCGACAAAATCATGGCCGTCGAACTTCTCGCCGGAGATCGCGACAAAAATTTCTCCCGGTCGGATGTGACGAGAATCGGTCGAGAATCCCTGTATTTCTTGAGATAATTTGAAATTGGGCTGGAGAGTCTGAAATGGCTTTTCGAATCGTCCCATCCGTTAGAAAAGTCTAACTGGATGAGACGATTGCGCAAAGTTTGAATCTCAACGAGCGGGAGCCGCAGCGGTTCGACGTGGAGTGTAGAGGCGGCTCAACCATCGAATCGGTCCACGAATGAGTTCTGAGCAAGCCCTTCCGATAACTCCGGGCTTAGGATTCGCAGGATCGACCGTCAGAGGAGAAAGATTTTGAGCAGTTTGCAGATCGATGTAGTAATTCCCCCTCAATTGTCGAACGGCGAGAGGCAGGGTCACAAGTGCCCCCACTGCGAACTGAGCGACCCATGAATAGACCTCGGTTTTGTTAAATTCAATATCAGCCCAGTTTATTCCAAGGAGATCGATCGGGCCCGTCACTTGGTCCACGTTAAAAAGGGTTCCGCCCATGCCCATCGCGAGTGAGCCAAGCGCTAAGGCGCGCGCCGTGCCGGCGAAAATATTGAGCAAGCTTTCAAGAGGATAACGTCGACCCTCGCTCAGTTCTCCATTGTTATGCAACGAACCCGCTAGCACTTGCGTGGCCCCGAAGGTTGCAAAAAATGCTGCTGTGTTGATGCCCAGGGCTTTGATGAAAAATTCCGCAAGGTTCAAATTGATATAGTGACCTTTAAAAAATGCGAGAGCGGCCATTCCGCCAATCAGACCTGCCAAAACTTTTAAGGATCGATACTTGATAAACTCGAGCGCGACGTACGATCCGACAAAGCTTACCGCCGCAAGACCCACTCCTGCAGCCATCTTTAAGACGGGATTTTCAATGGCGGATGTGGTCATTGCCGTTAAAATCGCAAAGCTTGTGACGAGGGCGCCAAAGTTTGCATTGATGGCAAAATTCCCCTGGAGTTTAAATCTTTGCCAAAAACGGTTCCAACGAGAGCTTGTATAAATAAAGTTCGTTTCTTGACCAATCGTACTTCCGGCGCTTGCAAGCGAAGCGGGGGAGAAATTTCCGCCCATGAGATTCCCAATCGCCGCGAGGGGCATTGCCACCGCGGTACGAACTGCCTTCACCCATTTATTCATTCTCGTTTCATGAGAAAGAGGAGCTTCGAGATCAGGAAGGGCCACTTGATCTTCACTTGTGATAAATGGATTTCGGACGAGCGATAGATTTGGAAATTGCGAACGCTGAGGATGGGATTCCAATTTCTTTCGAGCGGCTTCAACTCTCTCCTCGAGATGGTAGGGAATGATCACTTCAGTGAGTTCCGGAATGGGAGATTCGCCTTCAAGTCCTTGGGGGTACAATTCCCGTGAAAGTTTTACCATCTCGGCGAGATCTACTTTTTCGTAGCCCACGCTTCCCAATTGATAAAACAATTCAAGTAATCGCGCTCGCTTGGTGGGGCGGACCGTAAACCAATCCGCTTTGGCGATTTTCAATCGATCGTTCAAATAATCCGCGAACGATTGCGGAATATCGTATTCTTCTATTTTCTTGTTTCCGTTTTCATCCTGAAAAAGCTTCTGCAATTCGGTAGAAAGATCGACGCCTTCTCCAAAGAGCGGATTTCTTTGCATTTCCCTTGAAATGGAATTCAGATCATTCATGAACTTGCCCGTGCCTTGCCCGAAGCGAGGATCTAGGCTGACGCGCAAGCTGGCTTCGATACGATCCGCGTAGGGCCGGAGCGCTTCCATCAAAGCTGGGTTAGATGCCGGCGTCTCATTTTCCGTTTGGGCAAAAATTGGAGAAACAGAGATCCATAACGTTGGAATTAAAAGGGTGGAAAACAAAAAGGGACGAAGAGTGCGATGAAACAAAGTAGATCCTCCTACGATAGATTCGTGAGTTGTTACTTTTGAGTGGTCGCCGCTTCCCCTAATTACCCCCATCAACGAGCCGAGCTCGAGAACCCGTTAGAGCTAGCGGAATTTGAAGGACGTTTCCAGCGGCGCGTGAGCTTAGTTCGTTTTGGAAGAAATCGGCCGAATAACCGCAAATCCTGGGATTTCGGGCAGTTCTACCTTCTGAAAATGCTGAATTTTTGGAAGCTTGAGGGTCTTTGTTTCTACCGACTGACCCCCGTAATTGATCAACCTAGAGAGAACGGATTCATTCGCAATGTCCGGGTCATTTCCTGCTCGAATCCAATCCTTCCAAAGTTGCGTCAGATACGCTTCTTCGACAATCACTTCGCTCGCCCCAAGTTCTTTTAAATAGGCGTCAAAGGCATTTTCGTCAGTTTTGAGCGCTATCTCATCGGTGGAAATGAGCTCCCCTCTATATAAATAGGACAGATAGGGTAAGCCGTGGCCGAGCAGAACGAGCGGCTTATCCTCAGAGGGGACAGTCTTCGAGATTGCAACCCATCCGATATCGAAATCCCGTTTGGGGGGCGTCGATTGCATCAACGCCAGTCCCGTCACAAACTCGGCGAGAAGAATGGAGGGAAAAATCCATTTCCAGGAAATTTTTTGAGTGAATCCCATGAAAGGAAGATTCAAATTGGCGGGATCGAGCAAAATCTCGGCCACCATCCATGCAATGACAATCAGTGCTGCGAATTCCATGCTAGGACTGAAGATAATTCCTTGGCAGAAACTCACGAGAGCAAGCCAACGTTTTAAGTCCCACGGATGGCGCCAGGTAATATAAAATCCAAGGCCAGCAGCGATCCAGCTTAGCCACCAAAGAGAGGAAAGTTCGAAAGTATTCTGCGGGAGACCCAGCCAAAGCGAGGTGAGGAGCGACCATAGAGCGGTGATCCCGAGCGCTACGGTGGGCAGAAGTCCGCGAACGAATTCATGACGAACGCGAAAAGATGCCATCGCGCGATCGGCCAGAAGAAATGTAAAAGTCCCGGAAAGTAAAAGGCTGAATGAGATCCAAAAAATCAGAAATCGAAACTCTGGATTTGCAGCGGCCACGAACATCGAACCGGTGGCCACGCCCCAAAGAGCAATCGGAGGAAGGGGGCGAAGAAGTGGAAGGAGGATAAAGAGCTGCGACGCAATTTTTAACATGGATGTCGCATTTGTTCCGGGTGCAGTTGATTTCAACAGAATTAAACTGACCGCTGCGGCTATTAGCATCCGAAGAGCGCGGGATTCCGATGGCGTGATGAGATAAGTGAGGTAAGTGATTGTGGCCAAGGCGACGAGAGGGAGAATTGTGACCCACAAGAGCAGTGGGTGAATGAAAAATGGATGAAGGACAATTCGATAGTGCCCAAGGAGGTTAACGATGGAATCGAAGCTATTGGCTTGGACAGGAGCTACAAAGGTGTGACTGGAAAAAATCCAGACAAAATCCGACCGGATCAAGAAGGCCGCTACAAGCGCACAAATCCAAAGAATAGGATTCCAAAGAAAATTGAGATTCAGTGTGACCTTCATTTCTCGATTCTCTCCAATTTAAGGGCTAAACACCACTATCTCTCTTGAGTGAGGCTTCGAGATTTAGATAACCTGGGACGGTGAATGTCATTGACGTCGAGGGGTTGAGTAAGGATTACCGACAACACTTTTGGACACCGCTGAGACGAGTCTTGCACAATGTGACTTTTGTGGTGCGAGAGGCGGAAATCTTCGGATTTTTGGGTCCAAATGGCTCGGGGAAATCGACAACCATTAAAATTTTGCTCGAAATCATTTTTCCTACGGAGGGGAGAGCGAAGCTCTTTGGGAAGGACGTCGGTGATTCAGACGCGAAGCGACACATTGGGTTTCTACCGGAAAATCCATACTTCTATGACTATTTAACTTCCACACAATTCCTGGAGTTTCACGGGAGCCTGCAAGGCATGAGCCGGGATCAGATTCATTCGCGAATTCCAAAAATATTGGAACAGGTGGGTATGAGGGGTACCGAGCACATGCGTCTGCGTAATTTTTCAAAAGGAATGCTTCAGAGAATAGGGCTCGCCCAAGCAATTTTGCACGATCCCAAACTGGTTATTCTCGATGAACCGATGACGGGTCTTGATCCCGTAGGCCGGAAAGAGGTTCGCGATTTAATGTTACAACTTCGTGAGCAGGGCAAAACCGTATTTTTTTCTACGCACATTCTGAGCGACGTTGAAATGGTTTGCGACCGCGTTGCGATTCTCAATAAAGGGCATCTCCTTTCTTGCGGCAAGGTGGATGAACTGATTGCGGCTGATATTCGCTACGTTGATTTGGTATGGGGCGGGCACTCGCCTAAATTACTCGACTACTTGCGAACGTTGGACACGAAGCTTTCGGTTTCTGCCGAATCCATTTACTTAAAGGTTTTTCCGCATGCCAAGGAATCTGGAAAAGACTTCGAACGACGAATGAATGAAATAGTACAAAAAGGAATTGAGCTCGGTGGCGCGATACAAACGATCAGCCCAAAAAAGGAAACTCTCGAGGATGTTTTTGTTAAGCAAGTGGGCCACATGGAGAGTCGAGTATGAATCGATTTAAATTTTATATCGCATTTGCTCGAAATGCTTTCCGAGAAGCTCGGCATAATAAAGTTTTGCACATTGCGGCTGGATTCGCGGCCGCGCTCATTCTCTTTTCGCTTTTTATGGGCGAGGTGAGCATGTACCAAAATGAAAAGGTCGTGAAGGATGTGGGCTTGGCTGCAATTTCTCTCTTGGGAGTTTTTGTGGCGATCTATTTAGGAGTGACTTCGCTTTATCAAGAGTTGGAAAAACGGACGATCTACTCGATAGTTTCAAAACCCATTCGTCGAGAAGACGTTCTTATCGGTAAATATTTAGGCATGGCTTGGATTCTAGGGGTCGCCGTGGTGATGATGACCCTCTACCTTTACCTCGTCACTTCCTTCATTGAAGCCAAAATCGATTTCGCACTCCTACCTGCCATCGCGCTTATCTATGTTGAACTGCTCGTGATCGCGGCTGTCGCTGTTTTGTTCTCTAGTTTTTCTACCCCATTTATGAGTGGTTTTTTTACCCTCGGATTTTTTCTGGTGGGTCGAGTGTCACATATCCTTCGGGATTTTGGCGAGCGCAGTAAGAACGATGTCTTTAAATTTTTTGCAAACCTCGTTCAGAAAGTCATCGATCTAGAGCCCTTTGATCTTCGCGTGCATGCCGTTCACAAGCTGCCCATCTATATGGAGGACTTTTGGTATCCCTTATTTTATGGATGCGTCCTCACTGCGCTTTTAATTGCCGGTTCACTCGTCGTTTTTAGAAGGCGAGATTTCAAATGATGCCTATCGAAGTTCAAATTTTTGCGGTGCTCTTGGTAGGCCTTTGCGTGGGCAGCTTTCTCAATGTTGTCATTGTGCGTCTGCCTCGTGGCCGATCTCTTTTTGAACCTTCTTCTCGTTGTGGATTTTGTCGATCATCCATTCCGGTTTGGATGAATATCCCAGTGGTGAGTTTTATCATTTCAGCGGGGCAATGTGTGCGTTGCGGATTTGCATTTTCGGCTCGGTACATGGTTGTGGAAATTCTGACGGCGATTTTGTTTTTGTCCTTCTGGGCTGTGTGGGGCTGGACTTCCGAATTAGTGATTATGGCATTGTTCGGGGCTGCATTTGTCGCTGTTTCATTTATTGATGCAGAGTTTCGGATAATTCCCGATGTGCTGAGTTTAGGGGGCTGGATCGTGGCTCTTCTAATTGCGCTGATTGCACCGGATGGACATTCCGTCAGTTTCATGGAGGCATTTTTAGCATCGCTAGTGGGATACGGAGCATTTTGGATGATGAGTCGTCTCTTTTACGGAGTCATGGGCGAGGAAGGCCTCGGTGGCGGTGATGTAAAACTTCTGGCCATGATCGGCGCGCTTCTCGGTTGGCCCGGCTTGATAGGAAGTGTGTTGGTGGGATCTCTCTTAGGTTCTCTCGTAGGACTTCTGAGCATATTCGTCCTGGGAAAGACTCGAAGGTTTCCCATTCCCTTCGGACCCTTTCTAGTAACCGGGGCGCTCGCCGTCATGCTGCAGTTGGATTTTTTATGGTGGGAATTTTGGGGAGGGGCGTAGTTCTGAATGGCTGAAGAATTGGAAATTTTAGGATCCAACGACGAAGGTCCTCTACCCTCACGACCAAGTTCTACGGCTGCGCCGAAACGCCCCACTCAGTCGCTTCGATTTGATTTGGTTTTTGATCTCAGTCTTTTGACATTGTGTGCCCTGATTTTAAGTGTGGGATTGCTCATCTTGGTTCTTCGCTATGAAGTGCCCCGGGATATGGGCGACCTCGCGCAAAGCTATTTAACAAGTTTGCATGAGAGTTTTTTGCAGAGTTCCGAGCTGAAAGAGACTGCAAAAGATTCTAAGTCATTGAATGCGCTCAATCCCACGCAATTTGAATCCGCCTTTAAACAATTCCTAGAAACGCGAGAGATGGGAAAACATTGGTCGGAAGTTCGCTTGGAACTGGTGCGACCCGCTCCTCAGTTGGACCAACTGGAAATGGCTGAGCAACAGTTGCTATTCGTGATTCCCACCGTGACGGAGTTCATTCTCACGCGCGCCGTTTCCTCCGGAGAATTGGCACTTCGATATCATTGGTCCATTCAACCGTTTCAAGAATCCTTAACGGATTTTAAGTATCGCGTGTTTCTTCTCACGCTCCTCATCGAGGCGGTGTTAGTGGCGCTTGGATATTATCTACTCTTTCGAAAAAACATTTTAGTTCCCATTCACAATCTGAGTGTGGGAGCCCGAGAATTTTTGAAGGAAAATTGGCGCGCTCGGATTTCCGTGGAGCGCAATGACGAGCTTGGCGAAGTTGCCGTTGCCCTCAATCAGATGGCACAACAGATTCAAGAAAAGGAAGGAAAGCTGGGCCACACCATCGACTCTCTACGGAAAGCCAATGAAGAGATTGAAGCGCAACAGAATGAACAACTTCAAATTGAGAAGTTAGCTTCCATAGGGAGATTGGCCGCGGGCGTAGCGCATGAGATGGGAAATCCTTTAGGCGCGATCTCAGGCTACATCGACATATTGAGACGTTCGATGAAGAAAAGTCCCGCTGCATTGGCTGAGGATTTGGATTTATGTGACCGCATCGAATCTGAAACGAATCGAATTAGCAAAATTATCAGGGCATTGCTGCAGCAAGCTCGTCCCGCCAAAGAAAGGATGAAAACGGTCAACTTAAAGGCTGTGGCCGTTCGCAGCGTCCAGTCCGCGCAAATTCCAGCGGGAATCGATGTGGGATTTGAATTTGAGGATGAAAATGCGGAGGTCTTCGCCGAACAGGATCAGCTTGTCCAAGTGCTACTCAATCTTCTGATTAATGCGCGTCATGCAATCGAGGGGCGCGTTAATCCCAAAGATCCGGGCCGCATCCGAATTCGATGCGTTTCTCGAAAACTTCCCTTTTACAGAGGCAACGTGGCAGGGGAAGGGCAGGATCTCGATACGTCCATCGTGCGGTCGTTGAGACCCGAGACCTATTGGGTATTGAGCGTCGAAGATAATGGAGTAGGAATCTCCGACGCAGATCAGAAGAAGCTCTTTGAACCTTTCTTTTCCACAAAAGCGCCTGGAAAGGGAACGGGGCTTGGTCTCTACGTGACGAAAAGTATTATAGAAAGTTTTCGAGGAGCAATCGTTGTAAGAAGCGCTTTACATTATGGCGCGTCGTTTTCCATCTTTCTTCCAAAAGCGAAAAATAGTTTTATGGATGTGATCGAATCTTAAGAGAATCGACGCTCTCTCCCAAGGCATGGATTTCGGCATACTGGAAAAATGTTTGATTCCAGCGCCCGCGTACTTGTCGTCGACGATACACAAATGCTTCGAGAAATCTTGGTAAAGCAACTTCGAGAACTTGGATTTTCCGCCTTTGTGGAAGTAGACGACGGAGAGAAGGCGTGGACTGTTTTGGATCATGGTGCTGGTCAGGGAATTCATTTCGACATCTTGCTCGTTGATTCCACCATGAAGAAGATGCATGGCGTGGATCTCATCCGCAAACTGAAACAGGATTCAAAGTTTTCCTCTCTCGCGATTGTTTTTGTGGCATCTGTATCGGAGAAATCCCTTCATGATGAAGCCCTGCAACTAGGTGCTCATAGTGTTTTGATCCGCCCTGGAACGGTTCTTCAGCTTAAGCATAAGTTGGTGGAGACCTTCGCAAAGGTATCCGAGAAAAAAGTAGCGAGTGCCTAGGCAGACGATAGATCCCTGAAATCCTTATCCTTTCTCGACCCCCATTCCGCAGCGCAAAGCGTTAATATAAACTTATTGCTAGGCACACATCGACTTTGAAGTGTTTTCCGTGGGGATTGAAAATTTTTCATAACTAACCGACCGTCGTGCAGCAGCACAAGTAGGAGGGAATCCATGTCACTCGTCTCTTCATTCGCAAATGATAAAAAGCGCGTCTTGATCGTTGATGATGAAAGTGGAATGCGACACATGCTGTCTGTTCTTCTGGAAAGAGAAGGCTATCAAATCGATACCGCCCAAGACGGAAAAGAAGGCCTCGATAAGATTAAGGCCAATGCCTACGATCTCGTGCTTTGCGATATTCGTATGCCTGAAATGGACGGAATTACTTTCTTAGAATCCACTAAGAATATTAATCGTCAGCTTCCTGTGATTATGATGTCTGCATTTGGAAATGTGGACACCGCTATCGAAGCGATGAAAAAGGGCGCTTACGATTACGTCAGCAAGCCTTTCAAAGCCGACGAGATTTTACTTCGTCTTCAAAGATTGACTGAGCAAGAAACGCTCATGTTCGAGAATCAAAGTTTAAAGCGAGTACTTCATCAGGAGACTTCGTTTAGCAACATCATTGCCCGATCGCCGAAGATGCTCGAAATTTTTGATACGATTCGAAAAATTGCAGATTATAAAACGACCGTTTTGATCACGGGAGAAAGCGGATCGGGTAAGGAGCTCATTGCGCGCGCGATTCACTTCAATTCTCCACGAGCTACCAAGCCATTTATTGCGATCAATTGTAGCGCCATCCCTGAAAATCTTTTGGAGTCGGAACTTTTCGGCTACATGAAAGGGTCTTTCACGGGGGCCAATAAAGATAAGAAGGGACTCTTTGAGGAAGCTTCCGGAGGAACATTGTTTCTCGATGAAGTGGGAGATCTTCCGCCTGCACTTCAAGTCAAACTATTGCGAGCCATTCAAGAAGAAGAAATTCGTCGAGTGGGTGCGAGCAACGTGATTAAGATCGATGTGAGAATCATCACGGCCACATTGAAGAATCTATCCGATGAAATCAAAAAAGGAATGTTTCGCGAGGATCTTTATTATCGATTAAATGTTTTGCCGATTCATTTGCCTCCTCTTCGAGAGCGAAAGGAAGATATTCCTCTTCTCGTCGACACGTTCGTCAAACGATTCAACAAAGAGATGGGTAAGAATGTGGATAAAACCACGCCTGAAGCAATGCAACATCTCACAGACTACCATTGGCCTGGAAATGTTCGCGAATTGGAAAACACGATTGAGCGAGCAATGGTGTTAGAGAATGCGAAAGAGTTACAGGCCAGCCATCTCCCCGATGTCGTTCGCAATGTGGAAATTAATCCCGCGATTCGAGCCGCTGCCAATGAACTCTCTATCAAAAAGATGATGGTCATCATGGAACAAGAACTCATCAAAAAAGCTCTCGATAAAACCAACGGGAATCGAACTTGGGCGGCGAAGCTTTTGGAAATCTCTCATCGAGCGCTTTTATACAAAATTAAGCGCTATGGCCTCGAACGTTATATGCTCGATAAGGATCCGGGCTTGCAATACAAATAGTTCATTGCAGTTAATTGGGGACAGTATACTCAATTCCCATTAGCCACCCTTTTTACAAAAAGGGAATTGAGTATACTGTCCCCAATTAAACCGTCTCCGATTGGCTGCGCAGAAATTGCGCAGTGCTCAGATTTTCTCTTTTTGAAAAACGTTCATAATAGAGGCATGTCGAAACGACCCTGGGGTTCGGGATTCACTCTCGTCGAATTGATGGTCACGGTCGCCATCGCTACCATTTTGGCGATTATTGGGGGCATTACTATTCAGTCTCGACTGCGAACCGGAAATTTGGAAGCGGCGGCGCAGCAACTAGTAAGTGACGTGAGTTATGCGAGATCGGCGGCGATGTTTAAGGGCTGCGCGACTCGATTCATATTTTGTAAGACAAAAACCTGCCTCACCGCGAGCGACCATGCGGTGGCTCAAAATGCGAATAAAAAGATTCAAATCGATAGCGGCGCCGCCGCAAGTTACTACGCCATTCTAAGAAATTCGAGTGTCACGTCGGGCGCTACTTGTGAAAATACAAGCGCCATTCCTGCGACGGGATCCACCTCAGATGGATATGCGAATTGGGACTTTGATCGACGACCACAAGCTCTGCCGAAGGGGATCGCATTCACCAACATCTATGACAACATCGGAAATTTGGATGACGAGTGGGCTGAAACCACGGAAGCCGTTTCCAGTAACTCGCTTTATTTCAGCTCTCAATTTGGAGATGTCATTTCAGGCGTAAACATTCCGAACGGCAGCTTGATGACCAATGGCAATAAAGCTGTCCTTCAGGTTGGATTTGACGATTGCAATCCTGCCTCAGCCGATGACTGCCCGGCTTACATCATTTCCGTAGGAAGTGGAGGCAATGTGGATGCGATCAAATGTTCTAAAGGTACTCGCGGTACAGGCGGCAACGACAATTGTTTCTAGTAAACCAATAAAGTGGGGCCATCGATGAATATCATTCGAACCATGCGAATCTATCTGCGACGAGGTTTCACTCTGGTGGAAGTGTTAGTGGCAATGCTCGTGTTGGCAATTGGACTGCTCGGCCTGGCCGGAATTACCGTCGTCGTTTTACGATCAAATCTCCTGTCGCAGCAGATTTCGGATGCGACCACCATTGCGACTGATTTGATGGAAGCGCTAAAAAGACAGTCTCTGTCCGCATTGACGGCTGCGCAGTGTGCATCCGGCGATTTACTAACTTCATCCGCAGGTGGAAGTTCCAGCTGCGGTATTATTCGAGACTCTGGCTTGCTTTCAGTGTTCACGGATTTTGGACCGCCGCTTGAAAATCAATCCTGCGGAATCGTGGGAATTTTAAAGGCCCCCTCTGACGACGTTGCAACACCCGCGACAACTCCTTCCACATTCGATACGACCTTCGCGACTTTACAAGGAGGCTCTCGATTTGCGAAAGCGGGAGGTTTTTGTTCGCTTTCGACCCAAACGCTCGCGCAACGAGAATACATTCGAATGTATCGAATCACGGCTGCAACCGATGGTGTTGACCTTGCGGTTGTCGTGCTCTGGAAAGATAAATTCGGGAAGTGGAGAAACATTCGACTCTCCACAACAAAGACGCAGTAAGCTATCCGCCACCGTCACCTCGGGAAATTATTCGCACTTTTAGGCATTTGGATGACCGAGCGATCCAGCGCAATGCGCCTGATGCGTCGCTCCTAAGTTATTGAAATTACTTGGAAAACTTGCACCTGAGAGTTGAGGGCTATACCATAATGAAGGGGAATATGGCGCATTTCGTGCCTGTTTTACTCAAGGGTTAGCACTGCAAGGAAGCACGGTTTGTCATGGCTAGAGGACTCATTGGATTAGACATTGGAAGTCATTCCATCAAGGTCGTTGAGCTGAAGGAAGCAAAAGGCGGTTCGTGGAGGCTCGTAAAATTTGGCCTTCATAAACTTCCTCCTGAAGCCATCGTCGATGGAGCGATCATGAATTCCGCTGCTGTTGTCGAAGGCATTCGCGATCTGATTGCTCGTCACCGAATCAAAGCCAGAGAAGTTTCCACGAGTGTTTCCGGACACTCCGTCATTATTAAAAAAATTACTCTGCCGTCCATGACCGAAGAAGAATTAGCTGAAAGTATTCAGTGGGAAGCTGAGCAATACATTCCGTTCTCGGTGAACGATGTAAATCTCGACACACAGGTTTTGAACAGAGGCGCCGAAGATGCCGGGCAAATGGACGTCCTATTGGTCGCTGCGAAAAAAGATATCATTCAGGAATACACCGCTGTCGTTGCGGAGGCTGGTTTGAAGCCTTTGATCGTCGACGTAGCGTGCTTTGCCATCGAAAACTCCTTCGACATGAATGAAACTTTTCAGCCCGGAGAAACTGTAGCGCTCGTCAATGTGGGTGCAAGTTTAGTGAATATCAATGTGCTCAGTAATGGTGTGACCGCCTTCACTCGGGACATCAACATGGGTGGCAATCAATTTACCGAAGAAATCCAAAAGCAGCTCAACGTCAGTTATGAAGAGGCGGAAGCGTTAAAACTTGGCGGAAATTTAAGTTCAGCAGCTCATTCCACAACGGAAGCGGTCGTGCCGCAAGAGGTGGGAGCAATTTTGCGTAGCACTTCGGAAGCGCTTGCCGTTGAAATTCAACGAAGCATCGATTTTTATTTAGCGACCGCTGCGGGTCTTACGTTGAGTCGACTCATTTTGAGCGGTGGCACCGCTAAGATTGCAGGCTTAAAACATGCCTTGGAAACGACTTTGAATACCAAGGTCGAATTGGCCGATCCCTTTCGAAACGTTGCCTACAATCCAAAAGAATTTGATCCTGATTACCTCAGAGATGTGGCACCGATGGCGACTGTCGCCATGGGACTGGCCTCTCGAAGATTGGCGGATAAACCCTCATGATTCGTATTAACCTATTGCCAGTTCCGAAATCTCGAAAATCGCAGCCGCTGATTTTTCAAGGAATTTTTGGCGTAATCGTTTTACTCGCTGTGGCCGGCGCTTGTTATTTTCTCGTAATGCAAAAAGCTGCTGAGCTTGCTCAGAAACAGGCGGAGATCGCCCAGAAACAAAGAGAGATTGAAGAGCTGAAAGCACGAGTGGGAGAGGTTGAAAAATATAAGCGCCAAGCCCAACTCCTCGAAGAACAGCTTGGCGTCATTCGTGCATTGGAAAAAGGGCGCGCAGGTCCTGTGAAAATGATGGATGAGCTCACCGAGATTGTTCCTAAGAGATTGTGGATCTCGTCGTTCAAGGAAGCTGGAAAGAAGGTGACGATCGAAGGAACTGCAGAGAGCGGGCCGGTGATCGCAGATCTTCTCGATTCTTTAAAAACGGCAAAACATTTTTCAAATGCTCAGTTGAGCATCGTAAGTGGTGTTGAACAGGACGGAATGAAACTTCATCGGTTTACGATAACGGCAACTGTAAAATACGACGTTTAATAATAGAGGCATTATGGCCCCAGTGATCGATAAATTGAATAAAGTGAAGCTCTGGCAAAAGGCCCTTGTGCTCGTCGTGTTGGCTTTGGCACTAGTTGCTTACTTCAACTACATGCAGTGGAAGCCGCTGGAGCAAAAAATTCTGGCAGCTCAGATGGAGTACCAAGAGCTCGATCGAAAATATAAGGAACAAAAAGCTGTCGCCGACGATTTACAGACGTTTCAACAAAATACCAAAAAATTGGAAGAAGATCTTCGAGTCGCCTTAACTCAGCTCCCGCGGGAAAAAGAAATCCCCACCCTTTTGAGGGATATTTACACGCTCGGTCGTAAATCCGGTGTGGAATTTAAAACCTTTCAGCCGGGTTCTGAATCTGCACGTAAGCTTTATGCCGAGGTTCCCATTAAGTTGAGCTTAGTAGGCTCCTACCATGAAGTGGCGCTCTTCTTTGATCGTATTGGAAAACTTTCTCGAATCGTGAATGTCGCTGACATCGAAGTCACATCGAGCACGGGCAAAGATAAGGACGTCACGATTAGTGTAAATTGCACAGCTACCACCTTTATGTTTTTGGGGAGCGGAGGATGATCGCAGTGCTTAATCAGATTGCGATTCTTCTGACCCTGCAGACGGGAGGCGAGCCACCTGCAGTCGAACAAATCGCCCCACCGCCGGCAAAAGAGACTGCGCCCGCTGCGGCCGCGGATTCTCCGGTACCCGATGCGATGAATTACACCTACAATCCTTTTGGAAAGAGAGATCCCTTTCGACCTTTCATCTTAGACAAATCTGCGGATGCCGATCGCAACGCCGATCCCCTTTTGAATTTTGATCTGTCGAAATTTCAGCTGACGGGAATTCTTTATGGAATTTCAAATCCTCGCGCTCTGGTGAGAGACGGCGAAGGCAAGGGACACGTGATCACGCGCGGGACCAAGATCGGTCGTAATCGAGGATCAGTTCTCAGAATTTTGAAAAATGAAGTCGTCGTTGCGGAAGAATTTCGAGATCCGCTCGGAAAGCTAATCGTAAGCGAATACGTGATGAAGCTAAGTAAGGGGGAAAAAGGCAAATGAATCGATGGAAGATTTTCCTCATCGTCTTATTTGTGGGGAGTTGGTTGGGACAAGGTTGTTCGTCGAAGCGAAAGGCCGAGGTGGAGAATGCCGAGTTGGCTGGAAATCTCGTAACGATTTCAGGAATCGACGTCGCTGATTTAGGCGGCGACGCTGAACTCAATATCCGTGGATCGGGCGAGCCCAAGTACAATGTCTTTAAATTGTCGGATCCCGATAAAGTGGTCATCGATTTGATCGATGCAAGGCTTGAATCCGGCGTTCCCACGAGCATGCCAGGCGTTGGAAGCGTGCAAGAAGTGAAAGTAAGTTCGCTTGAAGACTCACTGTCTTCCGTAGTGCGAGTGGAGCTGATGTTAGCTTCCGCCGCCAATTACGTCGCAAATGTGGAAGGCGGATCGTTGAAGGTTCGCGTACTCTCCGGTGCGGCAGCTATGCCGATGGCAGATGCAGCTGCTCCTGTTCCTGATTCTGCCGTGGCACCCATCGCTCCAGACGTTCCATCTCCGGCTCCATCCACTGATTTGCCTTCGATTTCGACAGGCAGTCCGACGGTGGGAACGGATTTGTCTCCGATGGCAGAAGCGCCCGCTCCGGCTCCGCTTCCTGAAGTGGCGCCAGAGCCGATGCCTGCACCGGCTGTCGACCTCGCGCCCGCGGTACCCGCGCCTGTTCCAGATCTGACGGTTCCTCAAGTAGCAGAAGCGCCCACGCCTGCTCCACTTCCTGAAGTGGCGCCCGAACCTGCGCCCGCTCCGACTCCCGTTCCTGAAGTAGCGATGCCGGCCGATGCAGCGGAATCTAATTTTCCAACTCCCGTTCCTTTGCCTCAGCGCAATTCTAAAAAGGAGCGAGACCAAAATTCCAAGATCGTCAAAGGGGTGGATTCGCAAGATATTCCGAGCGCCGGGCTGACGGAAGGAACCTCGCTTCTGACCGAGCTCGACTCAAAGGTCTATACGGGAAAACGAGTGTCACTCGAATTTCAAGACGCAGACATTCAAGATGTGCTCCGATTGTTGGCGGATGTTTCTCGACTAAACATCGTCACGGGTGACGACGTAAAAGGAAAGGTCACCGTGAAGTTGATCGATGTGCCGTGGGATCAAGCGTTGGATATTATTCTTACGACGCTCGGCTTGGATAAAGTTCAGCATGGAAATATTTTGCGAGTTGCTCCCGTTGAAAAACTCAAAAAAGAGCGAGAAGTCGCTCTCGCCAATGATAAAGCGGCGAAGCAGTTGGAGCCTTTGCGTTTGAAACTCATCAATGTGAACTACGCCACAGCGGATGAAATGAAAGATCGTTTAAAAAATCTTCTTTCCGAGCGAGGAACGATCGATACAGACAGTCGAACGAACACGTTAATCGTCAAAGATATTCGTGAGCATATTTCTCGAGTGGAGAATCTGATCAAAGCGCTCGATACTCAAACTCCTCAAGTTCGAATTGAGAGTAGGATCGTTCAGGCCAACGACCAATTCAACCGCAGCTTGGGTATTCAATGGGGACCCACGATGCACTTGGATCAGACGAATGGAAAATCTCGCGGAATTACGTTTCCCAGAGATATCACCTTCACAGGTCAGCCGGATTCAGCGCCTGTGAGCTCGAGTTTTGCTGTCGATGCTCTTCCCACGAGCTCCGGAAGTTCTCTGGGTTTGCGGGTGGGATCCATTAACGACATCTTTAATCTCGATCTTCGTCTGCAATATGCGGAAACCGAGTCGCTGGCGCGAGTTGTCTCAAGACCCAGTGTGACCGTGCTCGATAATCGATCGGCCAAGATTATCCAAGGGACAAAAATTCCGTTCTTGTCTTCCAGCTCTGACGGTTCGAACGTGCAATTTCAAGAAGCAGGTATCGAAATCTCTGTAACGCCGCAGATTACGAGTGACGGTGCAGTGATCATGAAGGTCGCAACGAAGAGCGATGAGCCCGGCGGTCAATCCGTGGGTGGAAACTTGTCGATCTTGATTCGCCAAGCGCAGACGGAAATGCTCGTGAAGAGTGGGCAAACCGCGGTGCTAGGCGGCGTGTTTCGAGAATCTGAAACGAAGGGTAAATCTGGTGTACCTTACTTGATGGATATTCCAGTTCTCGGTTGGCTCTTCAAGGGAACGGCGCGAGGAACGCAGCGTGAAGAGACGCTTATCTTCATTACGCCCTACATCTTGAATGATCTCCGAACTGCCGCAACGACTCCGCAAGGAGCGTCGGAACTTGAGCCGTAATCTGGTTACTTCTCACTCTTAGAATGGCGCTAGCTCATTGCGCCATTCTAAATCTTTCTTCCCTCTATGGGGCATCTTGTCAGGACGTGCTCTCAGCTAAACTTGAACTGTTGTACGTTCGCAAATCCTAAGGGGGATCTGTCCATGAAAATTTCGCTTAAGAAATTTCTTTCAGTAAATTTTTCNNGTTGAGTTGTGTGACATTCACAACCTCAGCGATGCTTTTGAGCGGATGCTCGGTGGAAAGTGAGGGCGAAACCTCTGGAGATGAAAGTGGAGGAGAAGAAGAGGTCAGCACCGCTACATTCAACGTAATTGTTGCTAGTGGGACAGGTGGAGACGGAGTTTATACAATCTCCCGTGATGGAGACGGAACGACTGATTGTACTGCCGACGACGGGGAAGACGTTACATGTATTGTCGATGTTCACGAGTTAGATTTGTGGCATCAAGGATATAAATTGTCGGTAGGAATGCCTGAGTCGATGTGTTCCTATCGCGGATTTATCCCTTACTTTTTCAATGTGGCTCCTATTGGGATGGCCCCTACCGCGGTCCGCTATGAGACAGATGAGGACGATAATATCATTGAGCCTTCCACTGTGCCTGAGGCCGGCAATTTTGATTTTCCAAATGGTGTGAGCGACATTTATTATTATTTGCCAGGTCCAGCTCAATGGGTGTCTCATGCACAGATTTTTGGAACACCCGCAGCTAGTGCCGATCAGGTGAAATGTCTTTTTTCTTACAAAACCAGCGACGGAAGTACAAAAAATTGCTGTCAGGGAGACTACGACACGATCGCTACCGATAGCGAAGGAACAACTACGTCCGTGGAAGCGGATTGGGGTGGAACTTATGGGACTTGCTTTGCAGGCCCCGGTATAGACGACACCGATCATCCGAAGACCAGTAGTGGGCTTCCATCCTATCTAATTACAAATGTTCCTACATCCGGCCTGACAGGCGAATTTGTTGTGAATAAGCACGAGCTCAGTACCAACCTATATGGTGCTAATTATTTTTTGGCCTCGGATCATGACAATATTACAAATGGATTAGATACTGGATCGGGTATTGTGGATGGCGGGGATGACGCGCCTCAAGCGTGCCAGGTCTACCGCTGGTTTAATGGCAACTCAACGGCTATGATCCATAATTCCTGCTATTATCAATACGATTGTCTCGACACCAATTTTGAAGTGATCTCGCGAATTCGAGTGATGGTGCGTGAATGGGATATTCGTCAGCAGCTTCTCTATCTTTTAGACGGCGATGACAGCACCAACTACTCTTGGGATGCGACGCCCGGTCAAACGGATGATGACTACACAGGGGGTTTAGACCCATCGGGTTCGTCACCGGTTCCGGATCCAGGTCCGGCGAACGATTTTTTTGATTGGAAGAATATTGATGCGGGAGAAAGTACTTCAACTTTCGATTGGAATGACATTTTTGCACCGGGCTTGCAGGCCACGATTGGCGGAGACATCACGGATCTTATTCCATAGNNGATCATTATTTCGGCTTTATAGTTCCAAAATCTGGCGATTGAAAGGGGGGGAACTTTGCACCCAATTTTGATCGACTTTCGCCTGAAAGCCCTATTTCCTAGGGCTTTCATATGGGCGATCGAAAGAAACCTTCAACTTTTATAAGACCTTCCAGTGCGTCTCAGGGCGCGGGATCTGGCGATGTGCCAGAAGCGGTCATTCGAAAATTATCTGACATTTTAAAATCCACGGATTTGGCCGAGATTGAAGTGACCATGGACAAGATTAAGGTTCGAGTCCGGGCGAAAGAATTGGCTCAAGCGCCGATCATCGTTCCAACGGCTGCGCATTCGGTTCCCGCGACGGCAACCGCAAGTGGTGGCCTATCGAAGAAGACTTCGGAAGCCTCGCAGACGGATTTACACATTGTGCGCTCGCCCTTTGTTGGAACCTTTTATCGAGCACCTTCGCCAACCAGTCCGGCCTTTGTGGAGGTCGGTCAAACCGTCACCAAAGGACAGGCGCTTTGTATTATAGAAGCGATGAAGCTCATGAATGAAATTGAAGCGGACATGACGGGCGTGATTGAAAAAATCTTTGTCGAAAATGGAAGTCCCGTGGATTTCAATGCTCCTCTCTTCGGGCTCCGGAAGCCGTAACGAAATTTTTGACCATGAGTAATTTGCCCTTTAAAAAAGTCCTCATCGCAAATCGAGGAGAAATCGCTCTTCGAATTAATCGAGCTTGTCATGAGCTAGGACTTTCCACGGTGGCTGTGTATTCCACGGCGGACTCTGAAAGTTTACATGTAAAGTTTGCGGACGAATCGGTGTGCATCGGACCGCCTACCGCCAAAGATTCTTATCTCAACATGCATGCCATTTTATCGGCGGCGGAATTGACAGGGGCGGATGCCGTTCATCCCGGCTACGGTTTTTTGTCTGAAAATTCTCAATTTGCAAAGGCGTGCGATCAAATGGGCATCACCTTTATTGGACCGGCTGCGAATGCAATTGAGCGGATGGGAAATAAAGTTCAAGCAAAGGATACGGTTTTAAGCGCGGGAGTTCCCTTACTTCCAAGTGTAAAACTCGTGGATGGAAATAAACGTGCTTTGTCCTTGAATGAAGTGAAAGAGCAGGCGCGCTCCATTGGCTATCCCGTTCTCATCAAGGCGGCAGCTGGGGGTGGGGGACGAGGCATGAAGATCGTTCACAAGCCAGAGGATTTAGAGAATCAGTTGGAAATCGCGCGCTCGGAAAGTCGCGCCGCCTTTGGGAGCGATGAGGTTTACATCGAAAAATATTGTGTCGGCCCTCGGCACATCGAATTTCAAATTCTCGCGGATCAATTTGGTCAAACCGTTCATTTGGGAGAACGGGATTGTTCCATCCAGCGTCGTCATCAAAAAATTGTCGAAGAAACTCCGTCGCCTGTTATGACCCCTGAACNNGGCCGAGTCCGAGATCGTGGTCACGCTCGAGAAGCGGAAGTCGAGCGGCGGCGGCGGCGGCCGCACCGGTGGTGGGGGCGGCGGCGGTGGCGGCGGCAAAGGCCGTAGATTATTCGACCGTGGGAACCATTGAGTTCCTCGTCGACGAAGATAAGAATTTTTATTTTCTGGAAATGAACACGCGCATTCAGGTGGAACATCCGATCACGGAAATGGTGACGGGAGTGGATTTACTCCGACAGCAGATCCTCATGGCGGGAAATCATAAATTGAAAATGAAGCAATCCGACATTCAAATGCGCGGCCATTCCATTGAATGTCGAATTACGGCCGAGGATCCTCGAAACTTTGCTCCCAGTCCGGGGCAGATTCGGCTGTTTCACGCTCCCATGGGCTTGGGTGTTCGGTTGGAGTCCGTTGCTTGCTCAGATTATTTTGTCTCTCCTTATTATGACTCGCTGCTCTCAAAGCTCATCGTTTGGGATGAGGATCGCGACTTCGCGATACGCAAAATGCGCGAGGCTCTTCGAGAATTCGTTATTCAAGGGGTTAAAACGATCGCTCCTCTCCATCTCCAGATCCTGGACGACCCCAATTTTCTGCGGGGCAGCTATACGACGAAATTCCTCGAAGATTTTCGTTTCCAGCCCTCCTGACACGACGCGGCGAACCTAAATTCCGGGTAAACTGGGGGAGTCCAAAGTAGGGGTTTCGTAGTGGATAAATCCAAAGTTTATGCAGCCGTGGAGAAGTTCGCGGCGAAGGGTCAATTCGACAAAGCGGGTGAGCAGCTCGAAGCGATTCTGCGCGCCGACCCTACGGATTTAAAAGCTCTCAATCGTGCCGCCGATCTCTACTTAAAAATCGAATCGAATGAAAAAGCGATCGATTATCTAAAACGCATTGGACAGGTTTACACGAAGGATGGCTTTTATTCGAAAGCCGTTGCCGTCTACAAGCGCATTTTGAAGTTGGAAGGTGGAGCTTCCAAAGCGGCGCTCATCGAAAT
Organism: Bacteriovoracaceae bacterium UBA2394; assembly: GCA_002343335.1. GTDB lineage: Bacteria > Bdellovibrionota > UBA2394 > UBA2394 > UBA2394 > UBA2394. The sequence goes on along the minus strand of DDSI01000125.1, from coordinate 6,872 downwards.
TCATGAACAGCTCGCAAGTCTTTACGGTCAGCTTGGATTGGTTTCCGATGCAATGGCTCATTTTGCAATCGTCGTCGATTACTTCGATACCGTAGGAGAACAAGAAAGCTTATTGAGAGTTCTTAAGAAGGTTTCAGATCTCGATCCTTACAACGTCGATTCGCAATTAAAACTTGCAGAGTTATTTCTCGCACAAAGCAGACAAGAGGAGGCCAAGGAAACTCTACTTCGCCTAGATGAAAGCGTTCGTCCCCGAGGCAATTTGGCGGAGATCGTGCGCATCTATGAGCGTTGGGTTGAGATGTTCCCTCAAGACATCGAACGCCTTCAGGGGTTGGTTGATATTTGTCTTAAAGCCAATGAGCCCAAAAAGGCCTTGGCACGCATCCAAGTCGCGTTTCGCACGGATCCTCGCAATGCCGATGTCCTCGAGCTCTTATCTTCAACCTTCTTTGCGCTCAAGCAACCGGAGAAGGCAAGGTCCGTTGATTTTGAACTGGTAAAAATCTATCGCCAAGCTGGCGATGAGGAGAAATGCAAAGTCGTCGAAGATCGAATACAGCAAAAAGTTGCTCCTTCCTTGCCGCCACCGGCTGCGGCGATGGCGGGCGTAGGATCTTCAATGGGCGACGATGCAATTTCGGAAGATCCCGGTGAAGCTCTTGCCAATCAAATGGAACTTTCCGCCGCTGAGAGAAAAGTTCTTTCGGAGTGTGAGGTTTATTTTAAATACGGTCTCGCAGAAAAAGCTTACGACGTTCTTCAAACACAGCTTACTCAGTATCCAGAATCTATTCCGGTCCGTTGGAAATTAAAAAAAGCTGCTCAGGAATTAAATCGCAGAGACGAGTTGATTCAGTTGTTAAGTGAAGTACTCATGTTGGCGAAATCCAAAAAACTTCAAAGTTGGGTTGATTTAGCTGCTCATGAACTTCAGCCGTTAGATCCTAATCATCCTTCGCTCATGGGAGTGGTGGGAGCTGTAGCGCCAACGTCGAATCGTCCCATCGAAAATAAGCAAAATGAAAACGAGCCGACGCGTGCCAAGCCTCCTGCTGCTGAGGAAATGGACTTTGAGGTTTCTGAAATTTCCATTGATGTAGGCGACCTCGAAATTGAGGATTCTGTCTCTGAAATAAAAATCAATGAGAAATCGGATCCGATCGTGCTTGAAACTTTAGATTTGGAACCGAGCGTGGAGGCACCTCTTAAAGCTCCGCAAGCGCCTGCCAAACCGGTGGCCGCTGAACCTGTAAAAGAAGAAGAATCGGATGCGGTATTTCTGTCTGAGTCCGATTTTTCTCAGAGTGAGTTGGAAAGTCTATCGAGTGCGCTTGAGCTCGAACCCACCATTCGTTCCACGGGAGCTCCCATGGAATTGTCATCCGTGGATGTGGAAGTTGAGAAGAAGGCGGAACTTAAACCAGAAGAAATTTCCGATGTACTCGAGTTAAATTCAGATGTTTCCGCTGAAGGTTCCGAAGAAGATTTCGAAATTCGACAGGGATTAGAAGAAGTCGCCTTCTTTAAGTCTCAAGGCATGACGGCAGAAGCCGATGCCGTGTTGAAGGGCCTAAAGAGTAAATTTCCGCATCGAAAAGACTGGAATCTCTCCGACGCCAATGCACGGGTTTCCCAAGTGGTGGCCTCACCTGAAGTTTTACCCGCGGCGAAGCCCACGGCCTCGCCCATCAAGAAAAAGGTTGCCGAGGTGAATAGCCTCGGAACCAAAATGAAATTTGCCTTACAGGAAGATGATCGCGACGAAGCCGGAGGAGATTTCTTCGATCTAGCCGACGAGCTCAACCAGGAGATCGAGAATGAACTTAAAGGGGAAAAAATAAGTTCAAACGTTCCTACGGAAGTAAAAGACGTTTTCAAGGCCTTCAAAAAGGGAATTAGCGATACCGTGAGTGAAGAAGACTGGGAAACGCATTTTGACTTAGGCGTGGCTTATCGTGAGATGGGTCTCATGGATGATGCGGTCGAAGAGTTTACCTTAGTTTCTAAGGTCGTGGATCAGCGTCCGAAAGCTCTTTATCAGCTAGGTATTTGTGAAATGAACCGAAGCAATTTTGCTAAGGCCAAAGAAATTTTCACGGAAGCATTAAAGAGTCCAAAGATCGGGGCCGATGAAAAAATTAGTCTTACTTACGAGCTCGCTGAAGCCCTCTTAAATTTGAATGATATGAAAACTGCGAAAAAATTGTTCGCGGAAGTTCAAAAAATTGATCCCGAATTTCGAGAAGTAACGACGAAGCTTCAGAAGCTTGCCTAAAGGCTCTTCAAATATTCAATCAACTGAGTTTTATCTGCGTCGCTGAGAGTAGGCGAAAACGCAAACCAGTGCCCTGCATTCGAGCGGCCATCTCGAGAAGTGGAATAGACGTTTCTCGAACCGTTCGAAGCCTTCTTTTGAAGGTCCTTGGAATTCTCATCCTCTATTTTGAGGCCCAAATTATCCTCATCGAAGCGAGATCTTTCTCCCGCATCCACCATCGACCAGACGCGTGGGCGTGCGGAGGGGTCCGTTAAGAGAGCGCGAATATTGGGAATCGAAGCATTGTGCAAGTAGGGGAATCTCGACCACACGCCGTCGAGCCGCGGCGCAAAGTAACCTGGCGAGGATCGTCGGTGCACGCGCACTTCGTCATTGAGAGGATTGCTATCGACTAGCTTCATGAAATCTTCGGTGACGACAGAAAGTCGTTCAAAGTCTGTCTTTACGACCGTCCATGGAATGAGTTTCGGTTCTTCATAGACGGCCAAGCCATCCTTATCTCGTTGATAAGTGCCGTGACAGCCNNGAGCAATTTGTTTCGAAAATCATTTTTCCTCTTTCAGCCTGCGCTAAATCAATCGCGAAAGGATACTTCGGAGGAAGGAGTTCACCGATTCGATCCTCTACGTGCGAGACTTTCTTCATCATCGCTCGCGCACCTTCGGCCGTTTGACCCCCGGTGAGTTCCACGAGCAACCCCCAGCCCGGATGAGCACCGTCGCCAAATCCATCGGCAAATTGTCCGACGAATCTTTTCTTACTGTAACCCCAGAAGTGAGGAACCTTCACCGCTCCTCTCGCCATTCCATCCGGCAAAGTTCTTCCCGCATTTTTATAAAACCATTCTTGAATCAGCGCGACGGGGACCATCCCTTGCGTAAGATTGGAATACTTCGAATTGCTCAAACGCCGAGCGAAATCGATAGAAAGTGCTTCGATCATTTTATAATCGGCGGACTTCTTCTTTAGGAAATTCGCTTTCTTCCAGAGTTGGAGCGCGCGATAAGCGTCCGAGCCAACTTGCGCGGGATCGATATTTTTATTTCCGAGGCCGGGAATGTAGATTCCGGCCGCTTTTCCGCTGTGGCACGCGGCACAGCCGAGCACGCCTACATCCAAACCTTTATAATCGACATGAAAGAAGCCTTTANNTGGTCGATCATGCCCCAGCGTTTTTGAAACGACATGAAATCCTTTTTCTGGGATGCGAGGTTGGGTTTAGATTCGATGGGTTTAGAGAGATCGAGCCACTTCGCAAGAAATCGATAGGTATTCACGAAGTCGGGCGAGAGCGTCATGCCACGTCCTTCGTAGAAAAAATGAAGGCCCTGAAGCTCTTTTGCCACTTCTTTATGGACTTGCTCTCGAGGCAAATCAGAATGAAGGGCAGCAAAGAATAGGAGAGCTACTGGTCCCACCCCCCCGAGTAGAAACATGGCCTCAGCATAAACGTCTTCGAGGCCATGGAGATATTAAAAGTTCGTGCTGCGATGCGGTGTACCCACGATGGGTGGTCGATGGGAGAGGGGGTTCATATAAACGCAGAAAGAATATTGAATTCCTCCGGAGGCACGACGGCACGGTTGTTGCACTTTTGCCCGAGTCGAGGAGAACGATTATGGCAAAGGCCTTATCACGCGTCTTTTTTTCTACATTTTCAATTTCCATCTTAGGGTTCAGCGCGGTTCAAGCGGCAACGCTGGAAACTCACCACGAAATCACGACCATAAAGATGTCTAAATTTAACGGCTGTGCAAACACCATCGGCAGTGGAATACGACGACTGACCCCGCAGAATGAAGGCATGTCCATTCATATGTATTGTGGGGGAGCGAGCTTCGATCCCACGCATAGCTCTATTATCATTAAGATGAAATTTGCGGATGACTATGTGACCGACGCCGCCGGATACGTAGATTTTCAGGGTGAAAAGTTAAATACGGATCGATGCCAGTATGTATCGGCTTTCATTCAAAATGCCATGAGCCAAGTGGATCGTTCCGGAATGAAAGTTCGTTTTGAGCCAAATTGTCGAAAAAAATCTCCTACTTCGAGTATTTTTAGTCTTCGCGTGAAAGTGGACCGCGATCCTCGAACCTGGGGTTTTTCAACCAATAAAGATTTCAGTTCGATTTGCCGCGTGGATTCCAATCGCCGCGTGCGAGTGACTTTCCGAAACAAGGGCACAGAGCGAATAACGCTGAGCTCCTCCAATACCGAATTCTTCATGTACGATGAGTACGGCTATGAAGTCATTCCATCGAACAATTTTAATATTTCGACGCGAAATATCGAACCGGGGCAGTCTTCTGTCTTCACGCTTTCATCCGCTCCCCGCTTCGCCACCATTTGCCGATTCGGCGTACTCGACTCGCTCGATCGCTATGTGATTGCTCCCATGCGCGAAGTCAAAGCTCCTTATATTTTCGATCAAGAAAATGCTCAGCGCGATACGAGCGATGAACTAACGTGCCGACAATACTATTCCGGCGGAGACTGGCAGCCCTACCACGCGCTTGGCGGCTACGTTGGCGGTGCCGGAACTGGTTATACCGNNTCTCATCTACCAACGGACTTGTTTGCAATTATTACTTCGGAACTTACCGACCCTACAAACAACGTTGGGGAAATGATCCTATTGGTTATTCGTCCAATGGATTCACTCTCGCTTCGGAATGTAACGATGCCGTGATCAACTCTTTCGACAACCTCGTTTGTAACTGGAACGGTTCACGGTTCGCTCCTTATCGTATTAGCGATGAAGAAATGATTGGTTATTCCAGCTATGGTTACGATTATCCAAGCGAATGCATTGATGCCGTTGCATCGAATCGAAATCAGTTCGTTTGCCAATGGAATGGCTATCGATTTCAACCTCATGATGTGAAGACCGATACGAGCATCGGTTTTTCCAATGATGGGTTCGTAGGAAAACTTGAGTGCAACCAAGCGGTGCGCGGTTCGCGAGGGGACTTGATTTGCAGCGAGTGGAGCGAGGACTATGCGGTTTTCAATCGCAAGCTTTCCAAGATTTGGCCGACCAATTCACGTCGATTTTTGAATCTTCAAGAGTGCATCGACTACATCGAGTCTGACTTGTATTGAAAAGTAGTGCATCTGTTAGCTTGATTGACTGCGAGTCGATTTCAATTGGGTTTGCACTTGAAATCGAGCATCTGACCAAGCGTTTAAAACCGCTGGGCGAGTTTTCTCTTGGGCCTCAAAATTCTCCTTTTGAAAGTATGCCGCCCGTGGAGGCGGCTTTACAAACCGATATTGATTCGCCTTAATAGTTAGGAGTTTTGCGGGTGTAGCTCAGTGGTACACGAAAGCTCCGGTGGAGCTTTCGTGAGTTACGGATCTACGTCCTGAAATTATGGAGCTCGATATGCGGGTGTAGCTCAGTGGTAGAGCATCTGCTTCCCAAGCAGAGGGTCGAGGGTTCAATCCCCTTCGCCCGCTTTCTTCATACGCGGCCTCGAACTAAAACTGAAAGTAAATGAAGTTAGAGGGCGAGTCGGCAAATAATGCAAAAATCGAAAATGCATAAAAAACGACGATGCCGAGTTTGGCGGTGAATAATTCTCTTAAAAACTTGGCAAAGGGAGATCCTCTCTCAGCAAGCCCGCTCATTATCGCTTCAGCAAAAAGAGGAATGCTAAAAATACATATTAAGGTAAAAAAGTATCCTGCCGCATGGAGTTGTTCGACGGAATTCCCAAGCGGCGAAAGTGTGAAGTTTCGAATCAAGTTCTCGAGATCTGCCTCTCGAAACATCATCCAGCCAATGTTGACGAGTATAAAGGTCGTTAAGATTCGAAGCGGCTTTGTAAGACTAGATTGAAACAATTTTGAAGGTTTAAGCGAAATGATTTTTTCCAGCACGACCAAGGTGCCATGAAAGCATCCCCACAATATAAAATTCCAGCTCGCGCCATGCCAAAGACCTGAAAGAAAAAAGACGATGAAGATATTTAGATAGGATCTCAATCTTCCTAATCTGGATCCACCCAGAGGAAGGTAGAGATAATCTCGAAACCAAGTCGAGAGTGAAATGTGCCACCGTTTCCAAAAATCTTGAATGGACGAGGCCGAATACGGTTGATTGAAGTTGCGCATTAATCTGAAGCCGAAGAATCGTGCCGTCCCTCTGGCGATGTCGGTGTAGCCTGAGAAGTCTGCATAGATTTGAATAGTGAAAGCCAGTACGCCGGTCCACAGTAGCCAGAATTCAGCCGTCTCAAGCGCGAAGACTTTATTGGCGATCAGCGCCACATTGTCCGCGATCACAACCTTTTTTAGGAATCCTCTCATGGTGAGTAGCAATCCCTCTTCGAAATCGTTCCACGAAAAGGTTCTTCGAGTAATAACCTGAGGAACGAGATGCGTCGCTCGTTCAATCGGCCCGGCTACGAGCTGAGGAAAGAATGAAACGTACAGGGCGAAATCGAAAAAATTTCGAACGGGCTTCAAATGTCCGCGATAGACATCGATCGTGTAACTCAACGACTGAAAGGTATAAAAGGAAATGCCAACGGGCAAAACAATTTGAAGAACAGGCAAAGGATTTGATTGGCCAAATGCCTGAAGC
>DDSI01000116.1 GCA_002343335.1 Bacteriovoracaceae bacterium UBA2394 | reverse complement strand
GAGTTATGGGCAGCTCAAGAGCGTCTTCAGCTTTTTGACGTAAAAAGAAATGTTCTTAAAGAGCATTTAAAAATTTCTCGCTCGCAAACCCGATCCGATAGTTTTGCCACGGTTCATCTTCTGAGAGCCGAGTCCGATTTCGATCTTCTTGGAATTGAAATGGAAAATGCTCAACAAGTTGTTCGCGAGCTTACGGCGCGTCTCGCTGAAATGATCGATGCAGATCCCGCGGAATGGAAAGTCATTTTAAAAGAACCTCCTGAATCTTCGATACCGAGTAACGAAAAACACCCGAGTGCACCAAATGAGGCCGAAAAAATAGCTCTTAAAAAAAGCTCTGAGGCTCGAGTATCCGAGGCTCGATCTGCTTGGCTTCCAGATTTGAGCTTTCGATATAAAGAAATGGGCTCTACCTCAATGAGTCCCAAAACCAAAGAGATCATGCTGGGACTAAGTGTTCCCTTGTACTTTTGGCAACCTTACGCTGAGAATGCGAAGGCCTCGGCTGAAAAAATGGCAGCTGATTATGAGTTACAGCAACAAAGGCGCTCCAACGAAGCGAGCCGGACAATTCTGCTTTCAAAAATTCATTCACTTAAAAAACAAGTCGATACTCTTAAAACATCTTTGATTCCTCGAGCCGAAAAACGAGTTCGGCTGACACACGGGATCAGTCTTCGAGATATGGAGAGCCTTCAAAATCATCGTGAGACCATGGAAGCTTTGCCTGAGCTTCAAATGAAAGCTCTCGACTTAAGGTTGGAATTTGAACGCTCTGTTGCCGAGTTTGAAAAAATTTACGGAATCGAAGGAAGAATTCAATGAAAATACCCCGCCCATTTTTTTGGATCGCACCGGTTCTAGTCGGAGCCGCACTTGTCTCGGTCTATTATTCAAAACGTCCAATTCCTTCGTCCACGGTCGAAAAAAAGGATTCAGAGGTCAAAGCTTCTTATTGGACTTGTCCGATGCACCCTCACATCCGCTCTGACAAACCTGGAGATTGCCCGATTTGCCATATGGCACTTGTCGAAATGAAATCCGAAACCTCTGGTGAAAAGGCAAACCATCGAAGCCATGATCCACGCTCAAAAGTTCAGCTTACGGAAAGACAGATGATGAATCTTTCTGTCAAAAAGACGAAAGCTGAGAAGATGAACCTCAGTCTTCAAATTCCGGTTTCCGGTCGTATGCTTTCTTCTACAACAGTGGCATTTCAGGTCTACGAAGCCGATCTCAGACTCATTCGCCCTGAGCAGCTGTTTAAAATTTTCGGAAGCTCAGAGCCGGGCGTGGAGTTAACTGGCCGAATTGAGTCTATGGACTCCATTGTGGATGCTACCAGTCGCACGATTCGAGTTACGGGCNNAAGCTCGGTTAGTGGATCGATTGAAGTCGAATTGAAAGACCGCTTATTCATCCCGGCAGATGCTGTCGTTCATTCCGGGGCTGAAGATCTCGTCTACGTATTTTCCTCCGAAAATACGGTAAGTCCAAAATCCGTGAGACTGGGCGGAAAAGCCGAGGGATACTTTGAAGTTTTAGACGGACTTCAAGTTGGCGATGAAGTCAGTGCAGGAGCGAACTTTCTAATCGACTCGGAATCGAAAATTCGAGGGGCCGGCAGTGATCAAACGCATCATTGAATTTTCAGCGCATAACCGCTTTCTGGTGATCATGATCACAGCGGTCTTTGTGGCGCTCGGAGTCTTTTCCTTGAAACACATTCCGGTCGATGCGATTCCTGATCTTTCCGACACTCAAGTCATTATTTATTCAAGATGGGATCGTTCACCCGATATTCTTGAAAACCAAGTCACCTATCCCATTGTTTCTTCAATGCTCGGAGCACCGAAAGTGAAAGCAGTCCGTGGCTTTTCGGATTACGGTTTTTCTTATGTGTACGTCATCTTCGAAGATGGAACGGATCTCTACTGGGCGCGAAGTCGTGTCTTGGAATCGCTCAATCGAATCAGTTCGCAAATTCCGAGTGGAGTAAAAACCGAAATCGGACCTGATGCCACGAGCGTGGGATGGGTTTATCAATATGTCCTTCAAGATGATTCGAAAAAATTAAATTCTGCTGATCTTAGGTCCCTTCAAGATTGGCTAGTTCGATTTCAACTTCAGTCGGTTCCAGGTGTCGCTGAAGTCGCAGGAGTCGGTGGTTTCGTTAAGCAATATCAAGTGAAAGTCGATCCCACGAAGCTGGCTCTTTTTGAAGTGACTCTTTCTCAAGTAATGGACGCAGTCAAAAACTCGAATCAAGAAAGCGGCGGCCGAACCATCGAGTTTTCAGGAACCGAAGCCATGGTGCGAAGTCGCGGGCTTGTCGACAAAATCGAAGATATTGAAAATGCGGTGGTCGTTTATAAGACGCGAAGCCGAGCTCCCATTCTGGTCAAACAAGTAGCGACCGTATCAATTGGTCCAGAAATGAGGCGCGGAATTACGGACTTTAATGGTCTTGGTGATAGTGTTGGTGGAATTGTAGTGATGCGCCAAGGTGAAGACGCTCCTTCGGTGATTGAACGAGTCAAAGATAGAATTGCCCAGATTCAAAAATCTTTACCCGAAGGTGTAAAAGTTATTTCCGTTTATGATCGCTCCGATCTTATTGAACGTGCGATGGAAACCCTTCGCTCAACGCTCTTGGAAGAACTTCTCATTGTGAGTCTCATCATTCTTTTATTTCTCTGGCATATTCCTTCGGCGATCGTTCCCATCGTTACCATTCCGGTTTCTGTGATTCTGGCCTTCATCCCTCTTTATTTTTTAGGCCAGAGCTCCAATATTATGTCGCTATCGGGAATTGCGATTTCAATCGGTGTTCTTGTCGACGGCGCCATTGTTGAAGTGGAAAACGCCTATCGAAAAATCCAGCATTGGATGGAAAATGGAAGGAAGGAAGATTTTTTTCGCGTTCGTTTGGAAGCTTTGATGGAGGTAGGTCCTTCGGTTTTCTTTTCTCTGCTGGTGATTGCGGTAGCATTCATTCCTATCTTCACTTTGCTCGATCAAGAAGGAAGACTTTTTCGACCTCTTGCACTTTCTAAGAACCTGGCAATGGCGATCGCTGCTATTTTGGCGATCACACTCGATCCGGCGATGCGAATGTTATTTGCGCGGGCCGATCCCATAAAGACTCGTAGTCCTCTCTTAAATAGAATTGCGAATTCCTTATTGGTAGGAACTTATTATGCAGAAGAGAAACACCCGATCACAAAAAAAGTGTTTCGAATTTATGAGCCCGCGATTCATTGGGTGCTCAAGCACAAAGGTTTCACTTTAAGTGCGGCTTTCGTTGGCGTTCTTTCCATATTTCCGGGATTTTGGATGCTGGGATCTGAGTTCATGCCGACGCTTCACGAAGGCAGTCTCCTCTATATGCCGACAGCTCTTCCTGGAATTTCCGTCACAGAAGCGCAGCGCGTTCTGACCGTTCAAGACGAGATTTTAAAAACATTCCCGGAAGTAGACACAGTATTTGGAAAAGCGGGACGTGCTGAAACCTCAACGGATACCGCACCTCTCAGCATGGTCGAAACAACAATCGTGCTGAAGCCGAAGAGCGAATGGAGAAAACTCGATCGATGGTATTCACCTTTGCCAGACATTTTGAAAGCGCCATTTCAACGCGTTTGGCCTGAAACGATTTCCGAGGAGCAGCTGGTGGACGAAATGAATGAAAAATTGAGTTTCATCGGGATGCCTAATATTTGGACGATGCCGATTAAAAATCGAATCGATATGCTCTCCACCGGCATTCGAAGTCCCATCGGCATTAAAATTTTTGGTCCTGATTTAAAAACTATCCAAATGATTGGCCAAAATTTGGAGCGCGAACTCGCTTCCCTTGAAGGTACGCGAGCGGTAGTCGCCGAAAGAATTGCTTCAGGCTATTTTCTCGATATTGATTTTGATCGAGAAAAACTCAAGGCTTACGGATTTTCCCTGAAGGAAGCCCAGGATCAAGCGATGGCCTCGGTTGGAGGAGAAAATGTTTCGCAAATCCTTTCCTCACGCGAGCGCTATCCTATTCAGGTTCGACTCGCGCCTTCCTTTCGACAAGAAAGGGAATCGATTGAGCGGGTATTGCTCACGAGTCCCATCGGCGCACAAATTCCTTTAAGCGAAGTAGCAAAAGTTCATTTTAAAGAAGGTCCTTCGATGATTCGCGATGAAAACGCATCGCTCGTGGGATATGTGTATGTCGACGTAGATCCTAAAAAAATAGATTTAGGAACGTATGTTGAGAACGCTAAAGCACTGGTGGAAAAGTCAGTGAAGGTTCCAGAGGGTTATCTTATTGCTTGGAGTGGCCAGTACGAAAATATGGAGCGCGTGAAGGAACGACTAAAAGTGGTGGTTCCCTTCGTGCTCTTACTCATTATGTTCCTTCTTTATTTCAACACGAAATCTTGGACGAAAACCGGAATTGTTCTCTTGGCAGTTCCTTTTTCTTTAATTGGTGCCGTTTGGTTTTTAGTCGCTCTCGACTACAATCTTTCCATTGCGACATGGGTTGGAATGATTGCCCTCTTAGGCCTCGATGCAGAGACGGGAGTTTTTATGCTCATGTATTTAGATTTGGCGCATGACGAGCGAAAGCGCAAAGGCACTCTCAATTCCTTGGAAGATCTGAGAAGCGGCGTAGTTGAGGGCGCTGTTCACCGCGTGCGACCGAAGCTGATGACGGTAGCTGCCCTCTTCGTAGGTCTTATTCCTATCATGTGGTCAGTGGGTGCGGGAGCCGATGTGATGAAGCGCATTGCGGCTCCTATGATCGGAGGACTTGCCACATCGTTTTTGCTTGAGCTCCTCATCTACCCGGTGATTTTTTATATTTGGAAATCAAAAACTGAGTTTAAACTTAATTGGAAGGAGATCTAAAATGAAAAATCTATTTATAGGAATGGCAGCTCTTTAAA
>DDSI01000097.1 GCA_002343335.1 Bacteriovoracaceae bacterium UBA2394 | reverse complement strand
TTCCTTCTTTTCTTCTTCCGGAGGTTGCGGAACCGATTGCAACATCACCGTCAGAAGAGTCATCGCGACGAACACGACAGAGAGAATGCTCGAATAGAGAGGATCCTTTACCAGAGGTGCCGTAATGGGCGCAGATAAATTGAGACGAGCACTTTGAATGTAGAGAGCGAAAGGTCCCACCTCAATCAGGCAGCGGTCGTCAAATTCAACGAACGCTGTAATTCCGATATCAGATTGCCTTGCGACCTTACGCAGTTCATCTAGATCTCGAACTTCTTTTCGCGTCTCAATCACACCCTTCATCGAGGCGTGCAAATTCACTTCCAGACCCGTCGGCAGAATTTTTAGAAAACGAAACGTGGCCGGAAGTTGAGGAACCGCAATGAGAAAGTCATTTCCGGGTGCGGAGCCGATCGTCACCACATCTCCGCGATCAAAACAGTGGATATCGACGAGCTCACCTTTCCAAAGGAGCGAAACCTGAACCCAGTCTTTTGTTTTATAGAGCTCCATGGGCTGCTTTTTCTTAAGCGCCAGAGGAGTTTTTAAAGTTAAATCGACTTCGCCTTCCGCAATGGGTGCAGACGACGGCTTGATCATGGTGGCGGCAGCGGCAGCTGTGGCTTCCCGCTTCGGCGGCATGATTTGGGGCTCAATTGTCGGCTCTTCGTCCTCCGCGAGATCAAGTTCCTCCACTTTGATGTCGAAATCGCCGACCTTGAAGGTCTGACCTTCATTCATCAATTGCACATTGATGCGTTGGCCCCCAAAAAAGGTTCCATTGGCAGACTCTAAATCCGTCAGTTGAAGGCGATTCTTTTCGCGCACTTCTAAAGAGCAATGCTGACGCGACAACACGGGATCGCTCAATGCCACATCACAAATCCGCGATCGGCCAAACAACAATGGAGACCGGTTAAACGTCAGTTCTTGAGTGCTCTTATCTTTTGTATTCGTGACCTGAAGGACAATTTTCACAACCCACTCCGATGAATAGATGAAGTCTGCTTCTCTCACATTATGAGACAAGAGTTTGAAATTTCCTAGGATTTTGGATTTCGATCCACGCGTCGAGCGACGCTTTCGTGACAATGAATTAACTCAATGCGAAATGAAATCAGTTTAAAACCTTCCAATTGGAAAATGAAATTACACTTTCACCCTCCAACTTGTTTTTGATGCGCACTTCCCTCACCCAACGCTCTCCAAGGGTCACATCAATCGTTTCAAACCCAACATTCTCTTTCTTCACTGGGCTAATGCGAAACCGCTTCGCGTCGATTATCTTAATCGAAAAAGTTTTCGGATCGGTCTCCCCCCAAAGAAATGAAAAGCTCTCGTGTAAGCTCACCTGATCCGAGCGAGGCACGTCCGTCACTTCTCCACCCTGCTCAATCGTAAGTTTTTTATCTACATACCGAATGATTCGCTTTCGAGGCTTTAGATAAGACCACTCCAATTGATCAGGTTTTTTTAATCGAATCATGCCCGAAGCCAGTTCGGTTTCATCGGGAAACAATTCCTCTTTAACTTCTTGAGTGAATGAAACTTCAAATCCAGACTTTCCAGCCATATTGGATTTCAATTGGCTCAACGGAGAAGCCTGAGAGGGCGACGCCGAAGCAACCTGAAAGAGCACGAAGGCAAGAAATACTAAATTCATGCGGGCAACGTATCAAGGTGCTGGAGAACTAGCTAGCGAGCGTCGTGAGAAGATTCTTTTAGCTCCGGAATGAACGAGCGGCGAAGATTCAAGGCGCTTGAAAATGTATTCTGAGACTTACGGTAAATGAAGGAGCCATCAGGCTTTCGAACATTCCCGTTGATGAGCGTATCTTCAAAGTCGTAATAAGATTTTTCACGATAAACGATTTTTTTTCGGGGCTCTGCAGGCGCGGGTGTAGGGCTAATCGTGGAAGGCGATTCGAGCGCCGAGGGCAGGTCAGACGAACCTGGCGCCTGACCGTGAACCACGGAAATTAAAAATGAATAGAGAACGGCAGAGGCCAGAGTGCAAAAGATGCAACGTAAAATCATGGCCTATTGTATCAGGATCCTGCGGAGCCGTTCAACTTGAGATCAGAAGCACGCTCTGCGGCCAATCGCTGAGCTTCACGACCCTTCGCTTCGAACTCTTCCGCTTTCTCGCGGACGATCCCTTGATATTTTTGCAGATCCGCACCTTTTAGCGCTGCAGGGATCGGCGATTGCCGAATGGCAGACGCCATTTCCAAATTCGCATCTCCAAGCAAGTTCAATCCTGAGATCGCCGGTTCCGCAACTTTCATCTTCACGAGGTTCGTGACTTCCGCCTGCAAAGCATCCAACAAATTGGCGCGCTGCGCTGTGGCACGACCTAAAGTTTTCACATTCTTCATCGAAATTCCTTCGATCTTGTCTTTCAAATCTTCCACTTTGGCGAGTTGTACGTAGGCCAGAGCTTCACGATTTCCCTCGGTCTTTGGAAGTCGTGCGGCATCTCGAATGAAGGCGCGCTTTTCAGAAGAAGAATCGGACATCTTATAGAGCATCATGATGTAACGACCGCGTTGTTCCGCAGGTTCGTCATCCACCAAGTTTCTCCACTGGTTTCGATATCCAGCGAACTCGCGCAAAATTTCGTTGCTGAGCCCACCCCGATATCCCAAGAACTTACCCATGAAGGGAATCGCCTTCTTCGTATAAGAAGAATTGGGATAGCGAGAAGCCAACATCTTGAAGCTAGATCGAACATCTCGAAACTCATTGTCCTTTCGCTCCAAGGCAACTTCTGCGAAGTTTTGAACGGAAGCCCAGAGCAATTGATCAGACAATTCGCCTTTGGATTCCGCATATTCTACAAACTTACGCGAAATATTTTCTAAAGCGGTGAATCGAGCCTCTCCTTGCAGAGCTTTGGCGTCGCGCTCTTCTTGTTCCAAAGTCTTCAAGGAAGCCTTTTGCGCGAGAGAACTTAACTCTGCTTTCGTGCCCGCATCGGCATTCGCTTGGTAAGCACGGGCATATTGGGCCACGGCTTTGAAATCATTCTTTTGATTATAGATATCCAAAACCAATTGAGCTGAAAGCTTTCCTTCGGTCGTCGCGCCAGATCCATCGGCAAGACCTTGAAAAATCGGCAAGGCGCGATCTAAGTCTTGCAATTGATAGAGCAAGCGAGCGGATTGATACGTGGCTCGACGTTTTTGCTCAGCCGTAACCGTGGAAATATTTTGAATGTACTGAGCCGCTTCTAAATATTTTTCATCGGAAGAAGTCGCAGGTTTAAAAGTTTTACCGGTGTGTCTAAAACCTTCGGCGTTCTTCTCCGCGCTCAAGAACCAAGCCCAAGCGGCCTGACCTGAAAGTTTGTGATTTCCTTTAGCCACTTCTTCATACAAAGCGGTGGACTCCGGGAACTTGCCTTGAGCATACAGTGTTTCAGCTAAATAAAATTTCGTTTCTAAAGCTTCGGGCTTCGCCGCATCCATCGAGGAGAGAGCTGCGCGATAATAACCCGACGCAAGGTTCAAACGAGAAATCTTTTCTGAGGCGGTCTTTGCTTTGAGAGCTTCGGCGTGGAACTTCTTCGCAGAGTTTTGCACTTGAGCTTCTACGGAAACCGCTTCCACTCCCGCGCCCTTTAAGCGCGCCATCAATTCGCCAATTCGCTGCGTACGACCCATCGCTTCTTCAGCCTTGATCTGACCGCTTACCCATTCCGTCATAAGCGAGCTCGTCGGATATTTGATCTGCAACTCTTCGTAGATTTGAGAAACCGCGGCAAATGCAGACTTCTTCATGAGACCTTGAGCGAGAGAATTTAAATTCGATTGAATGGTCTCGGCATCGATTTGGACTTTTTCCAAATAGGGGATCAGGCCCTTCGGCTTATAAATATCCAGAGCGGGCCAGAGCATTTCACGAGCGGCTTCCTTGGAATAGTCATTCACCGAAGCGGCTTCGGTTCCACGCATGGCTAAAACCTTTTCAAAGTAATCGAGCGCTGCGGAAGAGCGACCTTGGTTTAAATTTGCCCAACCGAGTTTGTAATACAAATAGGATTGCATCTTAGGATCGGATGCGGCGGCAGACTTGTAATATCCTTCGGCCTTCGCGGCTTGACCCTTATCAAAATAATAATCTCCGAGAAGCATGGAGGCCTCTTTCATGACCGGAGAATTCGGAAATTTTCCAGACAACTCGGCCAAGACTTCCCCAGCCTTGGATTGTGATTGAGCTTCTTTATAAGCACTGGCCAAAATGAACATCGCCTTTGGATATTCCGAATAGGATGATTCATTCGCTCGAATGTCTTCTAGAAGGGCGATGGCCTTATCCATGTAGGCCTTCGATTCGGTGGGACGGTTTTGATAATCGTAATACTTCGCTAGCTCGAAATAATTTTCCCCCAAACGGTGTTTGTATTCCGCTCGGCGCATGTATTCAGGATGAGATTGTTTAAATTCTTCCAGCTTCTGGATGAGTTGAACGCGCACTTGATAAAGTCGCTCGCGCTTTTCCGCTTCGTCCTTCGGCTTCTTGTCGAGCTCAGGCTCCCCAGCCGCCACTGCCCAACCTGCGACAAGGATGCCGCAGAATACGAGGATGGTACGGGTCCAGACCGTACGGATATAATTGGAAATTCCCTTATGTTTTCGCGCTCTTACGTTCATATAACTCCCTAATGGGTCGCTACCCAATGGTTTACTCCGTCACCCTAGAATGCAAAGGCCGTGCCATCGAAGAGCGCCCGCTTGGGGCCAAAATCGAGTGTTTGGGGGGTTCAAAGGGAGAAGACCGCGTGCTAGAAGCCGGCGCATGAGAACACCCACTCGCCGCCTCGTCATCTTAATCTCCTCTATGATTGTATCCGCCTGCGGATCAAGCTCCACCGACGTGATCTCCGGATCCGCACCCGGTGTCCGAAAGGCGCCTCAAGAAGATCGAGGCACGCCCATCACGGCTGAAGCCGAATGCCGCGGGGAAGCCGACAATATCAATTTCACGGATGACTCCGACGCCGTCGCCTCCTTTCAAAAGGAAGAGGTCGCCTTAGACGAGCCCGGTCATTCCAAGCATGGAAAGGCCTTTGATGTCGGGCCTCGACAGGAAGCCTATCTCTTAACGGGTGTGGGAGAATCGCACTTCACCGCTGATTCTTGCGACCCAAAAGTGCAGCCCTATATGGATCAGGCTATGGGTCTCACTCACGGCTTTGCAACTTACGAAGCGGAGCGATCGTTCCGACAAGCGGCGAAGATCGATCCCAAATGCGCGTTGGCCTATGTAGGTATGGCGCTTGCTAACGATATGTTTGAATCCGGCCTAAAATCTCGCGCCTGCAAGTTTACTCACATCGCAGAATCGTTGAAAAAAGGAACGACTAAGAGAGAACAGCTCTACATTGATGTGCTCTCTACTCGATTTGATAAATCTGTTCCGCACCGAGAAGATCGCAAACGTAATACAATTGGAAAACTTCGCCTGCTCACAAAAAAGTTTCCGAAGGATCTGGAAGCGAAGGCACTCTATGTCGTTATGAAGTGGGAATATTTGAATCTCGAGGATTCTGATCAGGAAGAGCTATCTAAAGTCATTGATAGCGTCCTTGCTGTACAACCCAATCATCCCATTCATCACTTTCGAATTCATTTGTTCGATTATTACAAACGAGAAACCGCTCTACGTGCTCTCGCCTCCGCCCAACTTTCCGGCCCTTCTTCTCCCAATGTTGCACACCAGTGGCATATGGCATCTCACATTTTCGCCGATCTCGACATGCTGAGTGAAGGCGCGTGGAATACGGAAGCATCTGTGCGAACGGATAACCGCGTGCTTACCCGGAGAAATCCAGCGAATGGCCGCGAATATCAAACGATGCCCTATGAAGTTCACAACTATCGACACCATTCGGACTACTTCGCACAATTTCTCTTTTCCTCCGGACAAGGCACGAAAGCCGCTGAGTATATGATGTCACTTCGAAATATTCCGAACGCTCTTCCGGTTTCGGGAAAAAAATATTTTGTGGGACTGTCCGATTATGGCATCGACCAGGCCCTGCTATTTGCGCGAGTCTTTGAGTTATGGACGTTGTTGGAATTCGCAGATCGCCCGGATGTCCTGCTAACCAACAATATTGAGATTCACGCTAAACGAACCCTGTTTAAAGTGAAAGCAGCAGCCCTTGGCGCATTGACGCTCGATCAGGGAAGAGCCGCCGTCGAAGAATTTGAAAAACGCATGGCAAGTTCTAAGCTTAATGAAACTGCGACGAGCGATTACGCGGATCTTTTGAAAACCTTGAATCTTATGCNNAGAACAAAAATGATTTTGAAGAGATGGTCGATCTTGATTTTGTAAGACCGGTTGAACTCCCTTCCCTCGCTCTTAAGTTGGGTCTTCCTAAGCGCGCTCTTAAAGCTGCTAAAAGTTATGTCGATTATATGACCCTTGACGATATTCGGGACCAACACATTCGCCGCGTTACTCTCGCCAATGCTCAATACATCCGTTCACTCATTGCCAGTGGCCAAGAAAAAGAAGCAAAAGAGCAATTTAAAAAATATGAAAAATATTTTTCAAATGCCGATGTGAATTCTCCGTTATTTGATTTCCTTCAAAATAAGAACGTGGTGACAAAGCCACTTCCGCCTGCATCCCTCCCCACGGCGTCGGACAAATATGCGCTCGATCAAATGGGCCCTCTCACTTGGCAGCCCATTCAAGCTCCGACCGATACCGCGCTTAAAGATATGACGAAGTCGGGCAAACCCACGCTGGTGATTTTTTATCTGAGCCTCGGCTGTATCGCCTGCTCCGAACAAATGACCCTACTTGGAGAATCCATTGAAGCACTTCATAACCTCGGTTATCGCACAATACTCGTAAGCACCAATGAAGATGACGCTGCTCGACCAGGATTCGCTAAGCTCACATCAAAGGATGGAAAGTCTTCATGGGTAGAATTTCACGGCGATCCAAAAGGCGAAATCTTTAAAGCCTTCGGCGCTTATGATGATTTCGAAGAAAAACCCCTCCATGGAATCTTCTTTATCAATTCCAAGGGCAAAATGCTGATCCAAGATGTCAGCTATACGGCTCAGCTGAACCTTGATGCCGTCCACAAAGAGGCGAAGCGTTTGCTCCTTGTGCATGGAAATTGATTTCTTTTATGCTCGCTTCCATGCGCGAGACGAGCTTTTTAAAGAGTGAGAATGTTCGAAAAGAATTTGGGAATCTTCTCGCCTGCGACAACCTTAATTTTGAAATTCCGAAGGGCGCGGTCGTCGCGCTCGTCGGTCCGAACGGAGCTGGTAAATCTACCTGGATGAAAATCGCCGCGGGCTTACTCGAGCCTACGGATGGAACGGTTTGGGTGGACGGCATAGACGTTCGACTTCGACCACGAGAAGTTCACTCGAAAATTGGTTTCCTCCCGGACTTTTACGGTCTTTACTCCGACCTCCCTGTTGAAGACTATCTCCTCTATTTTGCTCAGGCCTACCGCCTCCCCGACGGCGTTCGAGAAGCGCGCGTCCGCGATGTTTTAGAGAAAGTAAGTCTGATGGACAAACGGACTGCAATTTTAGGAACTCTTTCTCGCGGGATGGCCCAGAGGGTTGCCATCGCTCGTACGCTCGTCAATGATCCGCCCTTACTTTTGCTCGATGAACCCTCGGCAGGATTGGATCCGGAAGTTCGTGTGGGATTACAGGAATTATTCAAAACTCTCGCTGCGGATGGAAAAACGCTGATCGTCTCGTCTCACATTCTCACAGAGCTTCAGGAGTATTGTTCTCACATCGTCATCTTGAAAAAGGGAAAGCTCATTGCCGCAGGATCTCTTGATGAAATCGGAAAGTTGCGAGCCGATGGCACCGCCTCTATCCAAGATACTTATATGTCTCTTATGAAGGAGCCGACGACATGACGTTTCCTGAAATTTTTAGAGCCACACGCTCGGACTTTAAACCTCTTAAACTCGTTTTGAGTTTTTTTACCGTTCAGCTTCTTTCTTTAGCAATCTACTCCGTTTTCTCGCAATCCCCCGGGTTCGAGTCAGGTCTTTTTAAAACTTTGTTTTGGCTTCAAATCATTGTGATTTGCGGCCTCGGTTTTCAAAGGCTGGCGGAGAGCGTGTCGAAAGAGCGATTGGAAAAGACCTGGGACTTCCAGAGACTCACGCCGCTCACTTCTTTTGAAATAACTTTCGGGAAATTTATCGGCGCTCCACTCTATGCCTTGTTTTTGGGCGCATGCTTTTTGCCCATGCTAATTTTCTTGTGGATGGGAGTGCCTGAGCTACGAAGTTCCGCACTCACTCACTACGAACTTGCCATTGCGTTGATCTTATTTCTTTACGCCTTATCGTTACTCATTTCCTCCTACACGGAAACCAACAGTCGCGGCGCTGGAATCATCGGACTTTTTTTTATTGCAGCATTTTCTTCTTCCACTTCATTTCTTTCCAAGCTTCCAGATGAAACATTCTACTATGGCATTTCCCTCCCAACGATTCACTTCCATACCATTGCAACCGTCCTCTTCGGCTTCTGGGCTTTTTTTGGAGCGCAATGGCGCATTGGGAAGGATCTGATGGAATCTCGAAAGATATGGCGCCTACCCTCGTTCCTTCTCTTCTTGATCGTTTATATTTTGGGATTTGGTGCATCAAATTTTTACATCTCATCTCACGTCACTTCGACAGCCTTAGGCGCCGTCGCCCTTTTTTCATGGATCGCTGCATTCGCCAATGATGAGCGAATCGATCATTGGAAGATTTGGCTCCAGCATCGAAAGGGAATTGAGAAATGGAATTACACTCCCATGTGGATCCAGAGCGTAACGATACTTTTGATTTTTGCCGTACTAGCTTGCATCCTCATTCCTGAATATCGTGAACGTCCCGCGGCCATTATCTTTGCTCTGTTTATTTTGCGAGATATGCTCTTCCTGCAATGGTGTCGATTCACTCGATCGATCAGGCCTTCGGTCCTCGCCGTCATTTACATCACTCTCGGATACGGCATTCCGATCGCATTTTTGGCGGCTGCGGGTTTAAAAGATTTTTTCTTTGTCGTTACACCGGGGACCGAGGCGAAATTGAGCGATTTGCCTCTTCATATCTTCCCTGTCATTTTGCAAATAGCCGGTTTGATATGGTTAAACAAAGTTTGGCTAGATCGCGGACTTCGCCCCGCCGCTCCGAGTCAATAGAGGATCGTCTGCTATAATTTCAGCAGGCGGTCTCATTCTATGGGGGTAATGGACAATGAAACGACTCGGGCTTTTCTCGCGCCCATTCTGCCCTTTCTCGACGACGAAACCGTCACCGAAGTTTTAATCAACTCGCCTTCCGAAATTTGGGTCGAGCGAGCTGGGAAACTCGCCAAGACTGATGCGTATTTCGATGACTACGACGCCCTCTTCGCCGCTGTTCGAAATGTAGCGCAATATGTCGGTCGACGAATTGATGAAAACGAGCCCATTCTCGATGCGCGACTTCCCGATGGCAGTCGAATTCACATCGTGATTCCCCCGTGCGCCAAAGATGGAATCTACATGGCGATTCGAAAGTTTGGAAAAGAAGCCATTCAGGTCAAGGATCTGATTTCCTTTGGCGCTCTCTCCGTGGAAATGGCGCGCTTTCTACATGCTTCAATCACACTCAAGAAAAATACGATCATTTCGGGCGCTACAAGTTCCGGGAAAACCACATTGCTAAATGCTGTGTCCTCATTCATTCCGCCGGACCAACGCATAGTCGTGATCGAAGACGCATCGGAACTTCAACTTCAGCAGCCCCATCAACTCCGCATGGAGGTTTTAAAAAATGATCGCGTTCAAGTAGAGATTCGAGACCTCGTAAAGAGCTCGCTTCGACTTCGCCCCGATCGAATTGTCATCGGAGAAGTTCGCGGACCTGAAGCGCTCGATCTCCTGCAAGCCATGACTACCGGACACGCAGGATCGATGGCCACACTACATGCGAATAATCCGAAGCAGGCTCTTGCTCGACTCGAAACGCTCATCATGATGAATCGGCTCGAAATGCCGCTTCTCGCCATCCGAAGCCAAATTGCGACCGCCATTCAAATTATTATTCAAGCAAACCGACTCGCCGATGGTTCTCGAAAAATTACACATATCTCTGAACTGGTGGGTTTAGATGAGCAGGGAAATTATTTACTGAATGATCTTTTCTTACTGGAAATTCTCAGCATGAAATCTGATGGAAAATTCGAAACTCGTTTTCGAGCGACGGGAATCCTGCCCTCGTTCATGGATGAAGCTCGTCGCTCGGGCGTAAAACTTCCTGAATCATTGTTCGTATCACCGAGCACGTAAGCCTCAATGTTACTCATTACAATGTCATCAAGCCTTGATTGAGGTAGTCCCCACTCAGCAGGCATAAAGAATCATAAGTTGAGGTTCTAAGCTTTGCTGCAACCAACCTCATTCCATCATCCATCCATCGATCCATAGACGAACGACAAAGGATCCCCGTTCTTCAGAAATGAAGGGCGGGGAATTCCTTACGACGAAATGGCGTGAGCACAAAAGCGATCGACATGGTTCTTTAATTGTTCGAGCCCAAAGGGCTTCACGAGTAGGGGAAACGAATTTTTCAAATCCTCGATTCGGTCTTCACTGAGCGCGGTGACAATGACGACTTTGGGATTGCGGCTTTCCCTTAGTTGCTCAAGCTCCTTTAAAAATTCCCAGCCATTCATAATAGGCATCATTAAATCCAGAAATACCAAGCAGATGGGCTTTGACCCCTCTTCCACGAGTTTTAGCCCCTCCTTTCCATTAGAGGCGCTTAAGACCCTATAACCTTCCATTTGTAGGAAGCTGACCATGCTCTCGCGGATAAGATCGTCGTCTTCGACGACTAAAACGTAGTCTTCTGTGGTCATATCTAAAAATCCCTCCCATATATCGACCAAAGTCGCATGCTTTTTGTTGGCCTATAGTTTCAAAATCGAAGACCTAAGTAAAACCTCAGTTGAGGTAGTCAAATAGGGACTAAAGTCTATGTCAGAACATCTCGATCATATGCTTCACACCTCCGGCTTTATGCCGCACGGGCATTGCTATCTTTGGCAACCTGCTCTGCTCTTTCTCCAAGTGGGCACAAATCTGCTCATCGGACTTTCCTATGTCGCGATTTCTGGAACGCTCGCCTATTTGGTGTATAAAATTCGCGATCTTCCCTTTCAAAAGATGTACGTGGCCTTTGGCGTTTTCATCGTGGCCTGTGGGCTCACGCACTTTATGGATATTGTCGTCATCTGGCACCCGCTTTACTGGTGGGACGGCTACGTTCGCGCGATCACGGCGATAGCCTCTGTCGTCACTGCCGTCTTACTCCCGCCGCTCGTCCCTCACATCGTTGCTTTCGCCCGAAGTGCGCGCCTCATGAGGGAACAAGGGATAAGATTCGAAACGGCGTACCGCGATCTTCATCAGCTCTTTGATCGAGCGAAGCATCTGGACGAAATGAAAAATCAGTTCGTTGCCAACATCAGCCATGAGCTCCGAACGCCGCTCACACTCATTCTTCATCACATTCGACAGATTTCAGCCGCCGATAATTTAGATGCGGATCAGCGTAATGGAATGGTCGTCGCGAACCGAAATGCAAGGCTGCTCCTGAAACACGTCAACGACCTGCTTGAAATTGCAAAGCTCGATGCCAAAAAGATCACACCCAAATATTACAATATTGATTTCGCGAAATGGACCCGAAGTATTGCTGCCGGATTTGCTTCTCTCTGCGAACAAAAAGATCAAAAATTCCAAACTGAAACCCCAGAAGCCCTGAATGGAGATGTCGATCCAGATTTCTGGCAACGCATTCTCATGAATCTTCTCACCAATGCGATCAAATTTACGCCAAGCGGAGGATCGATCCTCTTGAGACTTTCCCCTGTGAATTCCCGCAGCCTAAGTTTAGAGATTCACGACTCCGGGCCTGGCATACCGAGCGAGTTACGAGAGCAAATCTTTGAACGATTCACTCAGATCAAATCGACGAAGCACCTTCAGTTCGGAGGTACTGGGCTAGGGCTTTCCATCGTAAAGGAGCTTGTCTTACTGCTGAACGGTCGCATTGAAGTCACCGATTCAATTTTTGGTGGGGGCACTTGTATTCGCATTGAGGCCCCTCGCTATGCGCCCAAAGATATTCAGATTTTCAACGGCGAGTTCGATGTAGAGGCAGTAGGAGAAAATTCGGAGCTACCGGGGCTACTCGATCAATTGAACTTTCAGGTTCAGAAGATGGAGACACTCAGCAATCATCGATCCGCCGCCACCACCATCGGGAGTCGACCTCACGTCCTCATTGTCGAGGACAATGCCGATCTTCGACAGTATGTCTTTCAAATTTTGAGTGAAGATTACCTGCCCATTGTAGCCGGCGACGGCATGGAAGCCCTTCAAATTCTGGATCGTCAACCGATCGACCTCATTGTCACTGACCTCATGATGCCCATCATGAGCGGAGATGTACTGATCGAAAAGCTACGCGCCAATGACAGATTTCGTCACATTCCGATTATCATTCTTACGGCGCGTGCTGATGAAGGACTACAAAACAAACTCCTGGCGACATCTGTGCAAGACTACCTGATCAAGCCTTTTTCACATGATGAGTTACGGGCGCGGGTGAAAAATTTGGTAGATCTAAAAATCGCCAAAGATTTGCTTCAAAAGGAACTGGATTCCAAAACTGAGAGCATGCGCTCTTTGGTGGAGGAAGTGGCTTCCAGACGAAAGGATCTAGAAACTTCCATAATCCAGTTAGAGAAATCCAAAGATCAGGCCGAGAAAGCCCTAGGGGTGAAGAGCCGGTTCGTCGGACTCATGTCGCATGAGGTAAAAACGCCGCTTACCGCACTGATGATGAATCTCCAGATGCTAAAGCGATCTCTAACAGATCCCTTAAAATCTGCAGAATCGAAGCATCTCGATCTCGCGCTGATGGCTGCAAGCCGCAGCCTCAACCTGATGGATTCCTTGCTGCAACTGGCCCATCTACAATCTGGCACTCGTCAAATGAAAGAGGAGGAATTCAAGTTGGGAGGCCTGATTCTAGAAGAGGTGGAAATCGTGAAAGGCCAAATCGGCTCGAAATCCATTCAGTTGGAAATCCAACAAGAGAATTCGAATGCTGATCTGGTTCGATCAGATCCCGCAATCGTTCGCCTCATTCTCCGAAACCTTCTTGTCAATGCACTCAAGTACTCTCATGAAGGCAGAGTAAGAGTAGCGTACGACGTTCACTCCATGACTGATTTTCAGTTTTGCGTTATCGACTCTGGAGTAGGCATTCCCGCCGAACATTTGGAAAGAATTTTCGAACCCTTCGAACAACTGGAACCCTTGGAGAAAAAGTCTTCCGAAGGCGTGGGTTTAGGACTCGCCATTGTTCGCGAAGCGGCGACGGCGGTTGGGGCCACTATCGCCGTTCAAAGTGATGTGAATCGCGGAACCACGTTTAAGATTCGCTTTCAAAAACGCTCGGCGGCTACGCAGAGCCCGATATCGTATGTCGTGCAATAACCATACGCTGAACTTCTGAAGTACCCTCTCCGATTTCACACAGCTTGGCATCTCGCCAGTAGCGCTCGACCGGATATTCCTTGATGTAGCCGTAACCACCGTGAATCTGAATAGCCTCATTGCAGGCGCGAATCGCCGCTTCGGATGCGTAGAGTTTGGCTTGCGCCGACTCGAGCGAAGTGCGCTTTCCCTGATCCTGCAAATAGGCAGCGCGATAGAGAAGCAATCGAGCGCCTTCCAATTCAGTGGCCATATTGGCGATCTTCCACTGAATCGCTTGAAACTCTGCGATCGGTTTTCCGAATGCTTCGCGCTCCTTGGCATAACGCACAGACGCCTGCAGCGCCGCCATGCCTAACCCGAGAGCCATGGAGCCAATGATGATTCGCCCTTTATCCAAAATTTTGAGCGTATCAATGAACCCCTCATCGATCCCCCCGACCACTTGATCGAGCGGCACCTTCATATTTTCAATGGCAATTTGCGCGGTATCGCTCGCTCGACATCCAAGTTTATCTTCAGGCTTGCCCGGCTTGAGCCCCAGAGTGCCGCGCTCGACCACAAAAGCGGTAATACCCTTTTGTTTTTTTTCTGGAGAGGTGGAGGCTAAAAGCAAAAATGTATCGCCTACGGAGCCGTGCGTGATGAAAGCTTTCGAACCATTGAGCACATAATGATCCCCCTGCTTCACCGCCTTTGTTTGCAGTCCGCTGGCATCACTTCCACTGCCCGGCTCGGTCAATCCCCAAGCTCCCATCTTTTTTCCCGCTGCCAGATCCGGCAGATATTTCATCCGCTGCTCTTCGGTCCCAAAATGAAAAATATGTTTCTGGCAAAGACCATTGTGCGCAGCCAGCGTAAGGGCTGTGGAGCCACACTCACGCGCCACTTCTTCTATGACGAGTACCGCAGACACCATATCCAGCGCTGCACCACCATATTTTTCAGGCAAAGTAAGGCCCATGAAGCCAAGCTCTGCCAATTTCGGGACGATCTCTTTCGGAAATTCTCCCGACTCATCCCACTTTCGGGCGTGCGGGCGCAATTCCCCCTGCGCAAAATCTCGCGCTAATTTTTGAATCGCTTTTTGGTCGGCATTTAATTCGAAATCCATAATTATTTTTTCTTCTTTTTCGATTTTGCGACATCCGATCGAACCGATTCAACGATGTCTTTTAAGGTCGTGCCGGGAGTAAAAATTTTTGCCACTCCCGACTTTTTAAGTTTCGGAAAATCATCCTGCGGAATGATGCCACCCACGTACACAGGCACGTGCCCCATTTTTTCCTTTTTTAGCTCAGCGATGATTTTGGGGACGAGCGTATTGTGGGCGCCCGATAAAATACTCACACCGATCAAATCCACATCCTCTTCCACGGCAGCACGCACCAAAGCCTCGGGACTTTGATGAAGGCCGGAGTAAATGACTTCCATCCCCGCATCGCGAAGCGCGGACATCACTACCTTGGCACCACGATCGTGGCCATCGAGCCCTACTTTCCCCACGAGAATTCGAATGATCGCCTCTGCCATATTTAGCGAACTCCTGTTTTTAAGATGTCTCTTGCGATCACCATCCGTTGGATTTCCGAAGTTCCTTCATACAGCGTCGTCACTCGGACATCTCTAAAATAGCGCTCCACAGGATACTCTTTGATATAACCGTAGCCGCCGTGAATCTGAATCATATCGTCACAGACTTTCATGGCCGACTCAGTCGCAAATACCTTCGCCATACTGGCCTCACGAGTAAATTCTTTCTTTTGCCCTTTCAAATAGGCTGCCCTCAAGATGAGCGCTTCCGCCGCGGCTAGCGCCGTCGCACCGTCCGCAATTTTCCACTGAATTGCTTGAAACTCCGCGATGGGCTTTCCAAATGCCTCGCGCTCTTTCGCATAGCGCACGCCCGCTGCCAACGAAGCTCGCGCAATTCCAAGCGCCTGCGACGCAACCGAAATCCTTCCGCCATCTAGCGCCCGCATTGCAATTTTAAACCCTTCACCTTCCGTTTGAACGCGCGCAGACTCCGGAACTTTCACATGATCGAGCGCAATGCGAATGGTGCTCGATCCCTCTAGACCCATCTTTTCTTCCTCGCCACCGATCATCAGGCCCTTGGCATTTCGATCCACCAAAAATGCAGAAACTCCCTTCGAGCCAGGGGCGTCAGACGTGCGCGCCATCACCAGAAAAAATTCCGACCAAGCTCCATTGGTCACATAGATTTTTTCGCCGGAGATTTCGTACTCATTGCCCTTTTTAGTGGCCGTAGTGCGAAGCGCGCTGGCGTCGCTGCCGGCTTGATTCTCCGTGAGGCAGAAACTTGCCGTAAGAGATTTTTGAGAAGTAAGCAAACTCAAATATTTCTTTTGCTGCTCCGGCGTCCCCTCGCGAACGAGCACATCGGCGATCATATTGGTCACGGCCACACTCACCGCCACGGACCCGCACACGCGCGCCAACTCTTGCATCACCAGCGCAAAACTCACCGGCGTCAGGCCGAGTCCGCCGAGCGATTCCGGCACGAGTAAGGTCATAAATCCCTCAGCAGATATTTCTTTGAGTAAAGCAGGATTCAATTTTTGCTTCGTATGCGCTTCTGCATGCGGAGCAATCACGCGCTCTGCGAAAGCCTTCGCCCAGTTTCTCGTCTCTAATTCTTCCGGGGAAAGTTCAAAATCCATACGTCTCTCTTTTAAAGTTCGTGCGCATGCTGGAAAATTTGATTGGCGATGAGCAGACGCTGAACTTCCGAAGTTCCTTCGTAAATTTCACAGATTTTGGCGTCACGATAGAGGCGCTCGGGAATATATTCTTCAATGTAGCCATAGCCGCCATGAATCTGCACGGCGG